>JALXCH010000522.1 GCA_026991005.1 Calditrichia bacterium
CCGCAACCATCTCCTTCCCGGAGGATAGCAGCTACAGCATCGATCTGGATACGGTGGTCACCGATGTGGATGATCCGCTGGACAGCTTGACCTGGCAGGTACAGTTCCTGAATCTGAGTGAAAATGCGGCGGATAGCATTCAGATTTTGTTTGATCCTCAAACCCACGTTCTGACGCTGGTTCCGGATTCAAACTTCTACGTCACCAATCAGCCGCTGGAATTCACTGTGACCGATCCGCATGGCGCCTCGGATATGGATACGGTGCTGGTGAGCATCTATCCGGTCAATGATCCGCCGGTGATTGCTACCTTGCCCATCTTTAATTGGGATGAAGACGATACCACCACCATCCTGAACAGCGATTGGTACCCCTATGTGAGCGACCCGGATAATGCGGACAGCACCCTGAGCTACACGGTAACCGGTGGTTCTCAGGTACAGGCTCAGGCAGTCAGCGGCGGTTACCAGCTTTTCGCAGCGGAGAACTGGTTTGGTACGGATACCCTGACGCTGATTGTGTCGGATGGTCAGTATGCGGACACGGCCTGGTTTGTGGCGCAGGTGGATCCGGTGAACGATCCGCCGGTGATCAGCGGGCTGCCGGAGTTCCTGGAGTTTACTGCGGATTCTTCGGTAACGCTGAACATGTGGGATTACGTATCGGATGTGGAGACACCGGATTCGCTGTTGAGTTATAGTTTCACTTCGGATAGCGATTCCCTGTTTACCAGTTACGATTCCACCACCGGTGTGCTCACCATCAGTGCCGATGAGAATTTCAGTGGTGAGGTAAATCTGTTTATAACGGTAACAGACGACAGCGGTGCCACGGCCAGCGATACTATTCCGATTATGGTAAATCCCAATGCCCTCAATGCCTGGCGGTTGGAGATTCCCGATCACTATGTGCTGATGCAGAACTATCCCAACCCGTTCAATCCCACAACGCGGATTCGTTTCGGGTTGCCGCAGGCCAGCGATGTGCTGATTGAGGTGTACAATGTGCTGGGTCAGAAGGTGGCCACGCTGTTGGATGCGCGCAAACCGGCGGGTTACCACGAAGTCGAGTTCGATGCCAGTCAGTTAGGTAGTGGAATCTACATCTACCGCATCAAGGCGGGTAACTTCCAGCAAGTGAAGAAGATGATGTTGATGAAATAGCCTCCTGGAATACCTAAGTTGTTTAAACAGGATGCCCGGTGGAACAAAAATCCGCCGGGCATTTTATTTTATCCATCATGCTTGCGCAGGACTCTAAAGAGATTTTTCGTTTTGCTAAAGCAGGAGATTCTTCATCCTGCTAAGGAGGTATTCAGAATGACAGATTATGGTAATTTTTGTACAATCAAAGAAAAATAAATATTCATTTATTTTACTCTGACTTCTTTTCCGTATAGCAGCCCAATAGTCGAAATTTTGTGGTAATCTTTTTCACTTCTTCCAGAGTTTCGGCCACTACCGGTTCGCTTTTATCGCCTTCAAAATCCAGGAAGAAAGCGAAATTTCCCTGCAAATCCGGCATGGATTCAATGCGGGTAAGGTTGATGCCGTGTCGGGCAAACACTTCCAGCACCCGGAACAGGGTACCGGCTTTGTGGGCTGTGGAAAAGATAATGGAGCATTTATCTCCCTTTTCTTCGTTGGGTTTACGGGAGAATACCAGGAAACGGGTGATATTTTTTTCGAAATCCTCAATATTTTCTTTGATAATTTCCAGATTGTACAATTCGGCGGCCAGCTTGCTGGCAATGGCCCCGGCAGAAGGTGGTTCTTCTTCGGCTATCATGCGCGCAGCACCGGCAGTGTCGTAATAAGGGATGGGTTGAAGTTTATTCCGTGCCAGAAATTGACGACATTGTTCCAGTGCCTGAGTATGAGAATAGATGGCATGGAGTTCCCGGTAATCGGCACCTCGCGGCGCCAGCAGACAATGGTGAATCACCATCTCAACCGCTCCCACCACATGCAGCGGAGATTTCAGGATGAGCTGGTTGACCTGATTAACGACCCCACCTGTGTTGTTCTCCACCGGTACAATGGCAAAATCGTAAATGCCCGCTTCCACTCCCTCGAAAAGCTCGGTGAAATTCAGGCTGGGGATGGGAATCCAATCTTCATTCCAGATGCGGGCAGCCATCTCGCTGTAAGCTCCATGTTCCCCCTGAAAGGCAATCAACTGAAAATCCTGTGCCAGAATTTTCTCCCCTTCCCGGTTAATTTCATTGTAAAGTCGCTGGAAAAAAGCGGCGTCCAGAATACCTCGTACCAGAGGGGTGATTTGCCGGGGCATTTCTGCTTCCGCAGAGATCGGGGTAGAACCCTCCGCCCGTTTCCATTTCAAAAGAAGTTCAATCCGTTCGTCCAGCAGTTTTACCAATTGGTAGTCAATCTTTTCCAGCTTTTTACGGAGGTTGTGAATGGTCATGATTTCTCCGGGTGTTTTTCCTGTTGTTTTTCTTTTTGAAGGTTCTGGTGGAAAGCAACCAGCTTGCGCAGTGTTTTCATCATGCGGGAAAACTGTTCCGGGGTTAGCGCCTGGTCTTTGTCCGAAAGAGCAATTTCCGGTTTGTAATGCACCTCCACAATGATCCCATCCGCACCGGCTGAAACCGCTGCGTAGCTCATGGGAGGAATTAATGAAGGCCGTCCGGTGGCGTGGGAAGGATCGACGATAATGGGCAGATGGGAGAGTTCCTTCATCGCCGGAACGGCGCTGAGATCCAGCGTGTTGCGCGTGTAATCCTCAAAGGTACGAATGCCCCGTTCGCAGAGGATAACGTTGGGATTCCCTTCGTTCAGAATGTATTCGATGCTATTCATCCATTCCGTTAATGAGGAGTACATGCCGCGTTTAAGCAACACCGGTTTGTTTGCCTTCCCCACTTCTTTCAACAGAGCGAAATTTTGCATATTCCGCGTGCCAATCTGGAGCATATCGGCATATTCGCATACCCAACTTACATCCCGGGGATCGACCACCTCGGTAACCACCGGTAAACCAACGATTTTGCTTACCTTCTCCAGAATTTTTAATCCCTGCAGTCCCAAACCCTGAAAAGAATAAGGAGAAGTGCGTGGTTTAAATGCGCCACCGCGCAACATATCCGCTCCCGCTTCTTTCACCTTCTGCGCTGTAATTAGCATTTGTTCTTCGTTCTCCACACTGCATGGCCCGGCAATCACTACAAAGTTCTTGCCGAATTCGACATTCCCCACCCGAATCACCGTGCGCTGGCGCCCGTTCCGCGCTGCTAATTTTAAATTCTCCATCTGGCTGCTCTCCTGCTTTTCCGACTTGCTCTTCCGCCGGAAAAATGAATTGCTGCGAATTTGGGAAAATATTTTGTGGAATTCAATAGAATTCATGGAATGACAGGAACGAATGGAAAAGGAGTTTGTGGGAAAGAAAATAGGGAACGGAGGAGCCACGAGTAAAATTAACCAAATTTAAGCGATTCTTCAAGAATTGAAAAACCTTTTGGGTATTTAACATATTGTGTTTATCTTATTTAGAGCATCAAAAAATAAGTAAAATCACCCACCCAAAAGGTGCGAATTAATATGAGTAAAAATCGGTAAAGAAAATTAGCAAAATTGAGACAACAACTGATCTGATTTCCTCCCGAGGAGGCATTGCATTATTTCTGCTATATTTGGAATACACTCGGTTATTTAAACTAATAGAAAATTATTTAGGTAAAATCAAAGGTTCGCGAAAAGGGATAGCTCTCCGAGAATTTCTGGTCCAAATTATAAGTTTCATAATGGATGGCAGCCACAGATACCTCAGTTA
>JALXCH010000523.1 GCA_026991005.1 Calditrichia bacterium
GGGCGAAAATCATCGGCAGCATCCGGAGAAGAGGGAGATGGTGGTAAAATGAACGTTTTACCCGGATGGGTGTAGTGGTTGCGAGTTGCTACCGCAAAACTATACGGGTCGGCCAGCACGATGGTGGAGTCGAACATTTCTCCATCGCCTGAAGGTCCCCAAACTCTGTAGCCGTAGTAACTACCAATCCAGCGGGAATTGCTCGTAAACCACCAGGTGCCATCGTCGTCCCTGTTCATGGGGAACTCTTCGCCCTGCCGATCACGATAATCTTCGAAATGCACCAGTTTTACCCAGCGTGCCCGGGGCGCAAACAACCGGAAAACAATGCTATCCCTCCCAATAATGCATCCTAAAGGTTTTTCACTTTTGATTAAATTCAGCACCCCATCCGGGCGCAGGAAAACCGAATCGCCACGGGAAGTCACCAGATAATAGTGCCGGGTAAGGTCGAAAGGAGTTGATGTAGTGAAGAAAATGGTGAGCTGGGCGCGTCCCTTGCGGATAAATCGCTGAATATGCATACCGGGAACAATGCGCCATTTTTTAATTTCCAGCAGCGAAACATGCTCATTCAGTTCAATGCGCACCGTTTTCCAATCCTCAATAGTGGCTTGAGTAATTTCAGGTACCGCTGCCACAGCCGGAAGGAATTTCAGGAGCAAAAGAAAAATGCCTATTCGTAAACTTGCTTTCCATTTTTTCATTTGGTGGCTTACCTTTGTTGTTACTAAATTTGTTTTCAGTGGTAAAGTTAAAACAACCAGGAGAGCGATTAAAACAGTTTTTGAAGCAATTTTTAGTTTTACGTTTTGGTCGAGGAAAAGGTTAAAGGGATTGAGACAGCGATTTGAATTCAGAAATTCACTAAATTTCAGGAACTGAATTTGCTGGAAATTATTATTATCATCGTATCATTAAGTTTAAGCTTTTATTTTGCGGGTACGGAAACGGCATTTATTTCCGTGAATCGGGTGCGAATAGAGCTCTGGCGGCGTCAAAAACGGCGCGGTAGCGAAATCATCCGCCAGTTTTTACTAAAACCGGAACGCTTTATTTACACCACTCTGGTAGGTAACAACATCAGTAATGTTGCTTTTGCTTCCTATGCTACCCTGTATTTCGACCGTCATTTTAGCCGGGAGGTTGCCTGGATTATCATCACAGTTTTAAGCGTGGTCATTGGAGAAATCATTCCTAAAACGCTGTTCCGGAGTCTGGCGGATTGGGTCATTCTGCGGGTAGGTCCTTTATTGCATGGGTTTTACTACCTGTTGTTTCCCATGATCTGGATTGTGAATCGTATTAGTGAACTGGTGTTGCGCATGTTTCATATTCGCTCCGAAGAAGTTCGCCATTTTTTCTCCCGAAAAGATGTGGAAATTTTAATTCGCGAAAGCGAGAAAAAAGTAAACGTTCCTCAGGAAGAAGGGGAGATACTGCGCCGCATTTTACAGTTACGCCACGTCAAAATTCGAGATGTGATGGTGCCCCGAACAGAAATTGTTGCTATTTCCGAGGATGCTTCCCTGAAGGAACTGGTGAAGTTAATGGAAGATTCGGGATTTACGCGAATTCCGGTATATCGAAAGAATCTGGATGACATCATTGGGGTGGTTTTTTTGAAAGATTTATTTAAAAATCCGGAATCGCTCAAATCCATTATTCGGGAAGTAATGTTTGTGCCAGAAACAAAAAATTGTTCCGATTTATTGCGTGAATTTCGGGAGCACAACATGTCTCTTGCTATTGTGGTGGATGAATATGGCGGTACTGCCGGACTGGTTACTATTGAAGATTTGATTGAGGAGTTGGTGGGCGAAATTGAAGATGAGTTCGACGAAACGGAAATCCAGATTCGCAAAATCGACGATTACACCTACCGGGTAAATGCCCGCATTGAGCTGGACGAACTCTGCCGGGCGCTGAACATCGAATTGCCGTCCGGGGACTATGAAACCCTGGCCGGTTTTATTTTCAGCCAGTTGGGGCACATTCCCCGTAAAGATGAAAGTTTTGAATACAACGGTATTCGCTTTACCGTTACCAAGTCCACCCGCCGTAAGCTGGAATGGGTGAAAATGGAACTTCCTCATTCGTAAAAAATCTGCACACGGAACTGAGGAAAGGTAAGAAAAACATTCAGAAAGTATCCCACCCTTTGTTTTCATAGAAAATAATCTAAATTTGCCTCCTTGCGCGATTTCAGAAGTAAATCCCACCCGGTATCTACGAACATCCCGGCATGCTCGAGATTTTGACTTGAAAATCTCCAGGGAATGTCTGCAATAGGGAGAGAAGAGGAAGATTGTTGTGAGATAAACAATCTTTATCTGCCAGCTCGAAAATTTATTTTTTTTGCCGTACCTGCCATAAAGAAGATTGTATTAAATTGTTCCTTTAAACAATCATCAGGGAATGGAGAAAAATCTAAACCAAATGTGTTCTCCACTTCCTGTCATCCTATTTTTGAAGTATTAGTAAGGGAAAGTAAATTGTCTTTAAACGACTGTTTCGATATACGAAAAAAAATTATAATCTGTGGCTTTTTACGGAAATACCCATCAAATTACTGAATATGACAAGATAGAGGAGACACATGATGAAATATCGCATCGAAACGGATATTGTGCACGGAGTTCATCAGTCCGATCCACGCACGGGCGCGCTTTCCATGCCCATTTATCAGACTTCCACCTTTGTTTTTGAAAATGCGGAGCAGGGAGCTCGCCGCTTTAAAGGGGAGGAGGAAGGTTACATTTACACACGTTTAGGAAATCCCAACAACGATGCCCTAGCACAAAAAATTGCTGTACTGGAAGGGTACGAAGCGGGATTAACCACCGGATCGGGAATGGCAGCAGTAGCGAATGTTATTCTGGCGCTGGCACAGGCGGGTGATCACATCATTGTGGATGAAACGGTTTATGGAGGAACACATTATCTGGTAGAAGATGATATTCGGCGCATTGGCATCGAAGTCACCCGGGTGGATGCCGCCTATCCCGAGCAGGTAAAAGAGGCACTAAAACCCAACACTAAATTGGTACTAATCGAAACTCCCGCCAATCCCACCCTGAAGTTAATCGACATTGAAGCGGTTTGCCAGATTGCCCATGCAGCCGATGTACCGGTGTGTGTGGATAACACGTTTCTAACTCCCTATTTGCAACGACCCAAAGATTTTGGAGCCGATATCGTTCTCCATTCAGCAACCAAATACATCAGCGGACATGGCGATGTGGTTGCGGGAATTATTGTGGGAAGTAAGGATTTCATTAAAAAAGCATACAAAGTATCCACCCATTATGGCTGGACCATGTCGCCCTTTAATGCCTGGCTGCTGCTGCGGGGATTAAAAACGCTGGCGGTACGGATGGATCGCCATGTGGAGAATGCATTGAAAATTGCCCGCTGGCTGGAAGCACATCCGGCTGTGGAACGGGTGTATTATCCCTTTCTGGAATCGCATCCTCAATATGAGCTGGCAAAAAAGCAGCAAAAGGGTGGAGGTGGAATTGTGTCTTTTGAATTGAAAGGCGGTTACGAAGCGGGAAAGAAGCTGATGGATAGCGTGAAATTGTGCACTCTAGCCGTCAGCCTGGGCGATTGCGATACCCTGATTCAACATCCGGCTTCCATGACCCACGCCGGAATGGACGAAGCCGCTTTAAAAGAAGCCCACATTACTCCGGGATTAGTCCGGCTTTCGGTAGGTATCGAAAATGCCGATGATTTGATTGCCGATCTGGAGCAGGCGCTGAAGTAACCGGTTTGCAACTGCAATTGGAGAAATCATAGAGGATGCGGATGGGAGCGGAAATGAATAAGGCATAGGGCATAAAGCATAGGGGAAGAAGGTAAATAGGGTAAATAGGGTAAATAGGGGAAATAGGGGAAATAGGGGAAATAAGGTAAAAAAAGGAGTGTGAACACGAGGTATTTGCGCAGTATTCTGCCAGTGTCGGGCATCCTACCCGTGCATTCATCCGCAGGATTCTTTGGACGGAACCCGTCTGGGGCAACTTCCTGCCTGTGGATAGCATCCTGCCCGTGCCAGAACTCCCATCCGGAACGAACTCTGCAAGTAACCGGGAGCGAACAGACTCCTCTGAACAAGATGCTGCGTATGGGCAGAATGCTTTGCAGAAAGCAACGTTTTTACGCAACCTCTTCGAAATCGAGAGTGTGTAAAGAAAGATCCCACAAATAGGGTGTTAAACCCAAAACCGTCTGAAATACAAATCCCGGATTGGAACGATTTAACCAATCTAATTGAATGATTTTTCTGTTTTTCATTTGGCCCATCGCAACCACACAAAATGTTATTTCTTTGTACCTAATTGAGAATGAATCGCATCATATTTTATGTTATCAAATTGAATTCGTATTGGATTTTATGGGAAAAGGTTGTTTAATACAGAAAATTAAAGGAGAATTTCTATGCGAGTAGCGGTTATTGCTTCCAGTAAAGAGAATCTTTCCTCCCATTTTGGAGAAGCACCTTTGTTTTTAATTTATGAAATCGAAGGAAATAACGCCCGGTTTGTAGAAATGCGAAATAATCCTGTGAAGGATGAACCTGGATATCATCACCATGGTGAAGCGCATACGGAGGGATTTGGAAGAGGAATGGGACATGGTCGTGGGATGGGAATGGGTCGAGGTATGGGCCGTGGAATGGGAATGGGACGCGGCATGGGCGGTGGCCGCGGAAAATGGTTTGTTCTGGCCGATCTATTAAACGACTGCCAGGTGATTATCGGTCGGGGAATGGGACCGGCCGCTTACGAAAATTTTCAGAACATTGGGAAACAGGTGATTCTAACCAAAGAAATCAAAGTGGAGGAGGCTCTCAAAAAATTCATGGCTGGGGAGCTAACCCATGATCCCAGACGGGTGAAATACGATTAATCTCGAAAAACGTCTATTCCAGAAATGGAATGGAAAAAAATTAAGAAGTAATTGTATTTAATTGTCAAGGTACCACAGTCGATTATTCACCAAAAATATGGGATATTTTTCCTGACATATCCCAATAACTGTGCCGGAGAATTTTGACTGCTGACCTACTTGAGATTAACCCTCGTTCGGTTTACTGGGGGAGGCCAGGACGCGAATTCCGGTTTCCCCTTCGCTTCGGGCAATGATAACCGATCCACAACTATCGCTCCATACATTCACCGAAGTGCGCATCATATCCAGGATGCGATCCACCGCCAGGATGAGTCCCACACCTTCCAGCGGCAAACCCACCGCTCGTAAAATAATGGTAATCATGACCAATCCCGCCATGGGAATACCCGCCGCACCGATACTGGCCAGCAAGGCAGTAATTACCACAATGAATTGTTGAAAGAAGGAAAGATGGATGCCATACACCTGAGCAATGAACATGGCTGCCACACATTCGTACAAGGCAGTTCCATCCATATTGATTGTAGCGCCCAATGGTAAGACGAAACTGGAAATTTTGTTTGACACACCGGCATTTTCTTCCACACTCTGAATGGTAAGCGGTAGAGTTGCCGAAGAAGAGGCGGTAGAGAACGCTGTCATTAATGCGGCAGACATGGCCTGAAAATGCTTCCAGGGGTGAATTCCTCCAATAAAATAAAGCAATAAAGGCAAAGTAATGGTAGCATGGATGACCAGAGCGGAAATAACGGTTAGCATGTACCCGGCCATGGGGGCAAACACATCGTAACCCGTCTGGGCTACGATTTTTGCCATGAGGGCAAAAACACCCACCGGAGTAAAGGCGATGATGAATTGCGTCATCCGCATCATCACTTCAAAGACGCCTTCGAAAAAAGTTTTTAACTGGTTGCGATACGGTTCCGGTGCCCGCGTAATGAAAAAGCCAAACAGCAGGGAGAAAAAAATAGTGGGTAACATTTCTCCCCGGACCATCGATGCTAGAGGATTGGTAGGAATAATTCCCAGCAGCGTATCTCCAATTTTTTCCACATTCCCGGCCAGACCGTGCGGGACTTCCTGTAAACCCAGTTCTGCCCCTACCCCAGGCTGAATCAGGTTTACCAGAAGTAACCCTGTTAAAATGGCAAATAAACTGGTGGTAATGTAGTAGGTTAAAGTTTTTACGCTTAAACGTCCAAAACTTTCGGTGTTCCCGATGCTGGTCACTCCGGAAATAATGGAAGAAACGATAAGCGGTACAATAATCATGCGCAGCCCGCGCAGGAAAATAGTGCCCAGCACCGAGAGCTTGTGAATCACAAAGTGATCAAATCCCGCTGCCCGGGAAAGAAATCCCACCACAATTCCCAACACCAACCCAATTAAAATTTGCCAGTGCAGTTTTAATTTAAGAATCGCCATGCCTTCTCCACCATAAATTCACTGTCAAATAATAATAGTAAAATCCGGAAATCTGAAAAAGAAAAATTTTCTTTCATCTCACCATGAGAATGGCTTCATGAATTTTTCCATATTTGACCGGCACAGGTGTTTCTTTCCACCGGCGAAAATCTTGAATCTTAGAGTGAATCGAATTCGGTTTTCGTACTGGAATAAATTTTTTAGGATTGATTCCGGACTATTTTACCCGGAAATTAAAAAAATAATTTTTTGGATGAATCATGAACATACGGATTCGATTTTGGGGATTGTTGGTGTTGTGGGGGATTTTCTCCGGGAGCCTTCTATCGCAGAATACTCCTGCTGTGTTGAAGAATGCTACTAATCATGCTGCGATTCGTAACCAGACCATATTTCCCAATTTGTACGGGCAGGAATTAATTGATAGTCTGGTAGCCCATTACAAGCCCGCGACGGTTCTCTCGTACGATGATGCCCGGGATACCTTGTTTGGGGTCATCTACAATGTTAACTACAGTGTGCGGGCAGTGTACACCGGATACACCATTTATCTGAATCCTAATCAGGATCCCAGCGATGCAGCTTATGCCCAGGATGTAAATACAGAGCACACCTGGCCGCAAAGTAAGGGCGCTACCGGGATGGCCCGCAGCGATATGCACCACCTATGTCCCACCCGGGTAAATGTAAATAGCGACCGCGGGAATGACCCGTTCGCTGAAATTCCCGATAGCGATACCGACCGCTGGTATCGACTTACCGAGGTGCGTTCCACCATTCCCACTCAACATATCGATGAATACAGCGAAAAGGATTTCGACGCCTCCCAGTTTGAGCCGCGGGAAGACCACAAAGGGAATGTAGCGCGGGCAATGTTTTATTTTTACACCATGTACAAAGCTCAGGCCGATGCCGCCGATCCCAACTTCTTCCCTCTGCAAAAAAACACCCTGCGCAGCTGGCATCATCTCGACCCGGCAGATAGTCTGGAAATTGTGCGTACCCAGCTTATTGCCAACTACCAGGATGGAAAACCCAATCCGTTTGTGCTGGATTCCACCCTGGTGGATCGAGCATATTTTACCACTTCGCCCCCGGGAAACGTGCAGCCCGGCGACCTGGTGATTTCCGAATTTATGGCCAATCCCAGCACTGTTTCCGATTTCTACGGCGAATATGTGGAATTTTACAACACCACCGATACCCCTATCGACATCAATGGATTTACTCTGGAAGATGATGACGGGCAGGCTCATACCATCGATAATGGTGGGTCTTTGCTGGTAGCTCCTCACGATTTTATTGTTCTGGGATTAAATGGAGATTCCACCCAGAACGGAGGGTACCATGCCGATTATGTGTACACGGATTACTATTTGTCCAACAGCGCAGATGAGATTGTACTAAAGCAGGGGAGTACGGAAATCGCCCGCTTGAATTACAGCGATGACGACCCCTTTGGACCCGGAGTGGCGCTGGAGCTGAAAGAGATGTCTCTGGCGGTAAATGGGGTTACTCAGCAATCCGATTACACCGCCGCTACTACCGTGTTTGGAGCCGGGGACAAAGGCTCTCCCGGAAGTGCCGGGAATACGCTTGGGACAGGAAATGAGGTTTTTACTCAACTTTAGGTGATATTGGAAGGTCTTTATTCGGTGAGTGGTGATTCCATGATCACCTATCTATCCGACCATCAGAAACTCCCTACCGCACAACCCTTTCAGCAATCCCCCTGGAATTACAACGGGAATGAATCCGTAACGCAATTCCCTACCGGTATAGTGGATTGGCTTTTGCTGGAACTGCGTTCCGGTACCACCTCCGATACCCGATTGGCCCGCCGGGCAGTGTTATTAACCTGCACCGGGGTGGCGGTGGATACCAATGGCTCCGAAGCGATTCGCTTTCCGGGAGTTTCTTCCGGCAACTACTACCTGGTGGTATGGCACCGAAATCATATTAATGTGATGACCGCCACTTCTTACACCTTCCGGAATTGGGACGAAGCGACAGTGGATTTTACCACCGCCCAGAGCAGTGCTTATTCCGATACCCAATCCGCATTACGTGATTTTGGGAATGGAAAATTCGGGATGTTTGCAGGGGATGCTAACTCCGACGGAAGCATCAACAATGCCGATATTTCCGATGTCTGGCTATTGCAAAACGGGAAAACCTGGGAGTATAGCAAATTTGGCGATTTCAATATGGATGGTGCTATCGATGCGCTGGATTTCAATCTATTTCTGGAACCCCATCAGGGGGTGGAAACTCAAGTACCTTGAAAAGGACTGAGAGATTGGAAAATTGTTTCTTTATTGCTCGGTGAATTACGAACCTCGGAAGTGAATGAGTTCTTGCAACAGTTACAAAGTTTTACGAATCACAATGGATTACGTTCAAAAAATATTTAAATTACCGGTAAGGATCTACAAATAAGATGAACAATGGAGGTTGTGATTATGGCCAGTCAAAAGTTAATGGATTTGATGAATCAAGCAATTGCCAGAGAAATACAGGTGTCCATTCAATACTTCTGGCAGCATGTGCTCTGGAAGGGTGTAAAGGGATTCGCGGTGAAGGATGAATTCAAGAGGATTGCTATTGTGGAGATGAAGCATGCGGAAGTTATTGCAGAACGGTTAGCGTATCTGGGAGGGGAACCAACCACCCAGTCTAAACCGATTCATGTGGGGAAAAATTTGAAAGAGATGCTGGAGTATGATAAAGAAGCTGAGGAAGAAGCAATCGAACTGTACAAAGAGATTATTGAAGTAGCCCAGCAGGAAGGGGATATTACCACCGCTGGTTTATTCAGAAAAATTTTAGCAGAGGAGGAAGAACACCACGACACATTCCTGGGATTGTTGGAAGATTTTTAAAACAATCCGGGAATCCTTGAATGGGGTTCACCTCAGCCAGAATGGCATTCATTTATTGTTAACAAGGAAGGCACGTGTAGGAGTAATCGTGCCTTTCTTTTTTCATAAATTCTTGCAAACCACTTGATATTTTTAAACTTCTTTCCTATATTTTGCCACGAAATTTACGGGGCGTAGCGCAGTCTGGTTAGCGCGCCTGGTTCGGGACCAGGAGGTCGGAGGTTCAAATCCTCTCGCCCCGACCAGATTTTGCCCACTGGAATATCCAGTGGGTTCATCGTATCAGGCCATACCGGAGGAGACGCTATGGGTTACGATTTCAAAACCATCGAGAAAAAATGGCAAAAACGCTGGGAAGAAACCAAACTCTACCGCACCGATCTTTCCAAAACCGACAAGAAATGCTATACGCTGGTTATGTTCAGCTATCCTTCCTCGGATAAATTGCATCTGGGGCACTGGTTTAATTATGGCCCCACCGATACCTGGGCACGCTATCGACGGATGCGCGGCTACAACGTGTTCGAACCGATGGGATTCGATTCCTTTGGGCTTCCGGCAGAGAACTACGCCATTAAAACCGGCGGACATCCCCAGGACATTACCGAAGAAAATATTTCCTACATCCGCCAGCAGCTTAAAGCCATCGGTGCCATGTACGATTGGGAAAAGGAAGTAATTACCAGCCGTCCCGAATATTATAAATGGACGCAATGGGTATTTTTACAGCTCTACAAAGCGGGTCTGGCCTATCGTGCCAATGCCATGGTAAACTGGTGTCCTTCCTGTAATACCGTACTGGCAAACGAACAGGTAACCTCTGAGGGAACCTGCGAACGTTGCCATACTCCCATCACCAAAAAGAATTTAACCCAGTGGTTTTTCAAGATTACCGATTATGCCGAGCGCCTGTTGGAGGGATTGGAGAAAATCGATTGGCCTGCGCGCACTAAAACCATGCAGCGCAACTGGATCGGAAAAAGCGTGGGTGTGGAAATTGATTTCCCGCTGGATAATGGCGACGGGGAAAAAATTACCGTTTTCACCACCCGACCGGATACGCTGTTTGGGGTGACCTACATGGTGTTAGCACCGGAGCATCCGCTGGTGGAGAAAATTACCACGCCATCCCAGAAGCAAGCCGTTCAGGAATATGTAGAAAAAACCCTGCGCGAGAGCGAAATTGAACGTACCTCCACCGTACGGGAAAAGACCGGGGTGTTTACCGGAGCTTTTGCCATCAATCCCGTGAATGGGGAGCGGGTGCCTATCTGGATTGCGGACTACGTATTGTTAACCTATGGTACCGGTGCCGTTATGGCAGTGCCCGCCCATGATGAGCGCGATTTTGAATTTGCAACCAAGTACGAATTGCCCATTCGGAAGGTGATTCTGGAACCAGGTACACGCGAAGACGCCCCGTTAACACAAGCTTATGTGGAGCACGGAACCATGATTAACTCCGGTCCCTTTACCGGAATGAATTCGAAAGAAGGCAAAGAAAAGATTGCTGATTGGCTGGAGGAGAAGGGCATTGGTCGGCGCAAAGTTAACTATAAATTACGGGATTGGTTAATTTCCCGCCAGCGTTATTGGGGAGCACCTATTCCCATTGTCTATTGCGATAAATGTGGCGAGGTTCCGGTTCCTTTGGAGCAATTGCCGGTGAAGTTACCCTACGATGTCGATTTCCGTCCCACGGGCGAATCGCCGCTGCGCTACCACGAGGAGTTTAAACACACCACCTGTCCCAAATGCGGCGGTCCTGCAATGCGGGAGGTGGATACCATGGATACTTTTGTGGATTCCTCCTGGTACTTCCTGCGCTATCTGTCGCCGCATCTGGATGATAAACCATTCGATTCCGAATTAGCCAACGCCTGGTGCCCCGTGGATATGTACGTAGGCGGTGCCGAACACGCTACCATGCATCTGCTTTATGCCCGGTTTATTAACATGGTGTTGCACGATCTGGGTCATATTAATTTTGAAGAGCCGTTTCAGGCCCTGCGCCATCAGGGAATTATTAAAGGTCCGGATGGCATGCGCATGAGCAAATCCCGGGGAAATGTGGTAAATCCCGAGGAATATCTGGAAAAATATGGTTCGGATGTCTTCCGCTGCTACCTCATGTTTGGTTTTGAATTCGAGAAAGGCGGTCCCTGGAGCGATGAAGGAATTGCGGCGCTGGATCGTTTCCTGAATCGCGTCTGGCGTCTGTTCGAAAAGTACCTCTGGGTATTTACCGAAGGGAATTCCCGCACGGAAATGGGGGAAGATGAACAGCGTTTGAATAAAATTTTGCACCGTTCCATCAAAGGGGCTACGGATGATATTGAGCGCTTCCATTTCAATACCGCCATTAGCCGCATTATGGAGCTGGTGAATGGTCTATACCGCTACACCGAAGGGCGCCCCTCGGAAGAAATTAATGCCTCCTTCCTGAAATCGGTTCTGGAAAATTTGATTCTGCTGCTGGCGCCATTTGCGCCACATCTGGCCGAAGAATTGTGGGAAAAGAGCGGGCATGCTTACAGCATATTTAATCAGTCCTGGCCGGAATATGATCCCGCAGCGATGGAAGAAGAGGTGGTTAGCTACGGAATTTTAATCAACGGGAAAGTGCGGGCCCAGATGAAAGTACCACGGGATTTATCCCGGGAAGAAGTGGAAAAAATTGCTCTGGAAACAGGCCGCATTCCAGAATTGCTAAAAGGGAAAACCATTCGGAAAATCATTGTGGTTCCCGGGAGCGTGGTGAACATCGTGGCAAATTAGCATGTAGAAGCAAAACAAAGAAAACCGGAAATGATTCGTTTATCTCACATTTTTCAAAATCCCCCGATGCAGGATTGGGTGCATCTGGGGATTTTTTTTGGTGGCATTTTTCTGTTCATTGCCATTGCAGAGGTGGTGCGCAAAGCACTACACTGGTCGCAGGAGGCTTCCCGTAAAGTTGTCCATGTGGCAGTGGGTCTGTTAATGTTGTTTACTCCACTGTATCTTTCCACATCTTTACCGCTTCTTCTCATGGCGGCCTTTTTTGTTTTATTCAATTGGGCAGTGCTGAAACTGAAATTGCTGCCGGGGATGAATCTGGAAACCGATAATCTGGGCACGGTGTACTATCCGTTTTCTTTTCTAATTTTAGTGCTGCTATTCTGGGATGGGTACAAAGTAGTGATTATGG
>JALXCH010000524.1 GCA_026991005.1 Calditrichia bacterium
CTGTGGGAAATTTGATATCGGCATCATTCAACATGGAGAACACATGGTAAGGGATTCTACCCAAATCCCAGGCCATGGAGAGAAGGCGCTCCCCTTCCGGGGAAAGGGTGTGGGGTTTTCCCCGCAAGACATCTTCCAGAAAATGTTGGTAAATCGCCAGCTCCGAATTGGCTTTCAGGAAGTCTCGGATTTTTTCTTCCGGAAGGGAAACAATTTCCGGGATAATGAACGATTGCTGTTCGTGAATTCGTACGGACAGGGTTTCTACCCGATCCCGCAGAGCCTGGAAGCGGGCCACCCGGGTGTCTTCATCAAACTTCAGGGATGCATAGAGCCTTAACTTCCCGAGTAGGGTCATAATTTCGTCCCGGAGCCGAAAACATTCCAGCATGGTGTCCGGGGATTCACCCAGTTTCCCGCGATATTTCGGAAGTTCCAGAGCCATCTTTTCCACCCGGGCAAAATCCTCTTCCCAGACCTCAGGCGAAGGATAAATATCTTCCGGTTTCCATTTATACTTTTCTTCGATCTCATCCCGAGACGGTAACATTTTGGCATTTGCTTTAGCGGTTTCCTGGTGTAAGGGGAAGAGTGCCGATATCATCTCACTTTTCCTTTCTGATTTCGATTTAACAATTTGAAAAAATTTCCCATTAAAGGAACGATAAGTTACATAAATGGGTATATGGGGAAAAAAGATTTAATTTTTTAGCAAAGGAACAGAAGCATCGTTTTTGCAAAGAAAACTAAGCAAATTAATAGAAGATTTTTGTGAAACCAAACAAAAATTATAAATGAATTGAAATTTTTGATAAAATTTTTTATTTTCTATTGTTTTGTTTTAATGGACTCTGGCAGGAACTCTAACTGATTTGGGGGTGAATCATATGTCCTATCATAAGTGTGCTGAAGAAGGATGTCCGTTTAAACCGATTTCGTTCACGAATTATTGTTGGCAGCATATTCCCGATAAAAAATTGTATCTTAAGAAGTTGCGTCGCAACATCGAAAACTCGGTGGCGCCGGTTACGCTGGATAAAATTGTGCTCCATGGATACGATTTATCGGGACTGGATTTACGCAGTGCGTCCTTTATGGGGGCAATGCTCATCGACGTGGATTTTAGCGATTCAAATCTAACCAACATTAATCTCAAACGAAGCTTCATTCAAAATTCGCGCTTTCATAATACGAAGATGGTACAGGCAACATTAAGCGGTACCATTATTCTGGACTCGGAATTTAACGAAGTTGATTTCTCCCTGGTAGAAGGGAATTTGTTGAAAACCCGCAATTGCCAGTTCGAGAGGATTTACATTAAATCCGCAGATTTGAAGAACACCTTCTGGAAAGAAGATGTCTTTCGGGAGGTGGAAATTGCCGATAGCAACTTCATGATGAGCTTTTTCGACAATATCGTTATCGAGAACAGTAAACTGGATAATGCGCTTTTTTCCGGAAGTCAGTTTTATAACAACGAATTCAAACAAAATGAATTTCTGGAAGTGAATTACATTGGGTGTTTAATTGATAATACCCATTTTCATAAAGTGAATTTACAGAATTGCCGTTTTGCCACTGCCATTTTGAACAAATCGGAGTTTGAAGGGTGCACAATAACCCGTCCCATCATGCGCGAAACGCAAATCGTAGAAACTCGCTTCTTACGTTCTTCGGTAACTTCTCCGGTGTTGCAGCGTGGAATTATTATTCGCAGTAACCTGAATGTGAAAAAATTGGTGAACGCCAATACCGAAGGGCTGGTGGTATTATAGAAACGCTGATTATTCCATCTGGAAGTTGATTTTATAAGGAAGTAGCCATTCTCCCGGGAATGGCTATTTTCATTTGAACACCATCGGCAACGCAACTCTGCCAGGAGGCAGATGGAATATGTTCGGCGTCACAATAATGAATGTCATAGTTTGGTACATTTAGAATTGAATATAACAACCAAAATTTAAAGGAGTTTTTTATGAAATCTGTTATTACGCTCGTAGGTGCTTTACTGGTTCTTGCATTTTTGGTGATGCCCGGGTACTCACAAATTACCATAAATTCCAACGATTTACCCTTTCAGGTGGGTTATTCCTGGACGGAATATTCGGTTTCGGATACCATGGGAAATGGAATCTCGGTGAACCTGGGCAATACCGGTGGAGGTAATGTCTGGACGTTTAACACCACTATGTATCCCAATGGAAAGACGGAAGTAACCGATGTAGTGGATCCGGCGACTACCCCCTTCGATACGGTCTTTTCGACCGCCGATTTTGCCTTTTCGATTCAGGAAGATAGTGGCTCTGTTTTTGTTTATTTGAAAAATACCTCCACAGAGTTACAGGGATTGGGTTATGGTTTTGTTTTTTCGGACACTGCGGTAAGTGTGCGGCGCTACCCGTACGAAACATTTTTGGTGTATCCCTTAACCAGCGGTACCAGTTGGACGTCTGATGCGGTGGATACCATGTGGTATGGGAGCGGTATTTATGAGGTAAATCGTACCGTGGTGGATTATCTGGTGGATGCCTGGGGAACCATTGAGGTGCCTTACGGAACGTTTAGTTGTTTACGGGTTCGCGCCACGAGCCGGGATTATTATAATACTTACATGGGAGGCACTCTGGTTTATTCGGATTCTTCAGTAGGTGTGTCTTATATGTGGTTCGGCAAGAACGAAGGAATCCTGGCTTCAGTCGATAGTCAGGAGGGAAGTACCAATCCCAATTTCACTCTGGCCAGCTATGTTTCGTTTCGGGTTCCTGCTTCTACGGGAATTCATTCGGAAAATCAACTGGCCGATCGTTTTGAACTGTTTCAGAATTTTCCCAATCCTTTTAACCCCACCACTACAATTGCGTTCAACATTCCCTGGGCAAGTGAGGTGACTTTTTCCGTGTATAACATTGCCGGGCAACTGGTGGAACAGCGCTCGTTGGGGCAGCTTTCTTCCGGGCGCCACGAAATTCAGTTCCGCGCCAATCGGCTTCCTTCGGGCATTTATTTCTATCAGATTCAAGCCGGTTCCTGGAAAGCCGTTAAGCGGATGGTGCTGATGAAATAGCGAGGAAAATCGACGCAACATTTAAGAGGCGCTCTTCTAACGGGCGCCTTTTTCTTTATTCTGGATGCGCTGTGTCCTTCAAAATCAAAATGGTATTTCACACGGCTCGGGAACACTCCCCACCGGTTAATCTAATCTTTTACCTTTTTCAGGTATTTTACCATTTCTGGAAATTTGATTCACACAAAGTAGAAAGTTCAGGGAAGGTTTCTTCTACAAAAGAAGCACCAGCATGATAATGATTGTTAGAAGAATAGTGCCCTTCAGACCCAGTACCGGAATGATGATGACGGAAAATAAAAATGCTCCCAGAACCGCACCGCTGATATCGATACCGTAGGTTATTCCGGTGGAAAATACTTTGCCCTTTCTAAAATGCCACTTGGTAATCAGATGAAACCCAGCCCCCATTACACCTCCCATTAAAAAGATGAGCAGTGGTAAATACGCCCAGGAAAGAATCTGTTGCACCAGAAGGTTCTGGTAAGAGGTGACACTCAGGTTTAAAGGAAAAGCCAGTGCCAGCAACAGAAGAATGTTCCCGACAAAGAGCATGCGGATGGAACGGGAGGAAGGAACCAGCTTCTTTTGTGCTACCAGTGTTCCCGCCGCCAGACCCAGCATAAATCCCCCAATCACAAAGGCAACCTGATAGTAGAGATTCCCGAACAGTATTTCGAATTCCAATAATAGTAGAATTTCCTGCACAATGGAAAAAGCTCCTAAAAAA
>JALXCH010000525.1 GCA_026991005.1 Calditrichia bacterium
GGAGGTAAAAATGCCACACTGAACCAGAGCAATTTCCCACCCCGTTGCTTCTGCCAGTACAAAAAGTAGCAGAGGGAAGCGATGTAACCCAGCACCACCCAGAAAAGAGCATTTTCCCAAAAGGCATACCAATCGAAAGGCAGTGAGTCCAGTTTGGTGGGGTGATGGAGAAACATTCTACCCACGGTTACATTCTGAAAGGGAAGTATGACAATGTTTTTCAACGTACGTTTTAAATCCGATACGGTGATGGATACGTTAAACGGTAAAATAGCGGCCAGTGCCTGGAAGGTAAAGGCAATAACCAGCACCAGCGCGTAGGGTTGTTCTTTCAGCAAATAACGAAATTTTCGATTGGTGAAATCGGCAATGGTATGTTCGTAAAGGTAAGCGGCAAATGCCCCCATGAAACTCCCCAGGGTATTGTTCACCACATCTGTAATTGAGGAGTTGCGACTAATCAGGAACAACTGAAGCACTTCAATGAAGACACTTAACAGAAATCCCAGAATCGTAGAAATTACAATGCCTCCACGGATGCGCCTCTGCCACAGGAAGGTGAACATGAGAAAGCCAAAGGGAATAAACAGGAGGATGTTCCCGGCAATATCGGTTAGCGGGGTGTGTTTCCCTTCGTGCTGGAATAATTCCCATTCGAAAGAGCGAGCCAGTTCGCCCAGGGTTTTCCCCTGCATCTGAAAATGAAAGGGAATCAGAGTGTTGTAGAGTACAAACAGTACAAAGGCCAGTAGAAGAAATTTGACGATTTTGCGATTTAAATTCTGGTTAGATGTCGTCTGTACACGAAATTCCGTCGGCGTCATGTCCCGTTCCACCGTTTTGACGTAATATCTGTTATTTTTGTTGTTTAACTTCCCAATATCCCAAAAAATTTTTAATCGGGTGTGTTCCAGGTTGGAAAATACCAAACCGATTTTTATAAGGATATGTTTTTCCCGGGATGGAGGCTCTTTTCCCTTTCCTCTAACTCCCTGAGAATGACCTCTAAGGTGCGCCGGGTTGCTCCGGCGTTTTTTTGCACCACCTGGAATGCTTTTTTCCCCACTTCCTGGCGAAATACATCATTCTTTAAAAATTTTTCCAGATAGCCCTGCACCTCCCGGACATTGTGCACTTCGAATGCACCGCCATTGGCTTTTAAAAGCTGGGCTTCGTGGGAATTTTGATTTACCGGACCGAAGAGTACGGGAATTTCGTACACCGCCGGTTCCAGCACGTTGTGGATGTTTTGCTTAAAGCTTCCGCCCACGTACGCCACTTTTCCGCAACTGTACAGGTTTGCCAGAATGCCAATGCGATCCACAATAATCACGGATTGATCGTGAAAATGTTGCAATTGAGAGAAACGGATGCGCTTTTCCGCGGGAAATGCGTCTTCCAGTTCCCGTAAATGTTGGGGGGTAGGTTCGTGGGGACAGATGATGGCCAGCAATTCCGGGTGGGTGGGAAGCAATTGCTGAAGAGCGGGAATAAGGTGCCGATGGTCTTCCGGCCAGGTGCTGCCCGCTACAAAAATCCAGCGCTGCTGGCAGAGATGCTCGGGGAGCAGGGCTCGTTTTTGCGATTCTTCCCGCCGATGGAACACCTGGTCGTATTTCGTGTCCCCCACTACCTGAATGCGGGAAGCATCGGCGAGGTGCAGAAAGTTCTGGCGGTCGGCTTCGGAAATCACCAGAATTCCGGTGAATTTGTGGTAAATGTTCCGATGGAAGGCACGGGTGTAAGGCAACAACCGGCTGCTCTGCCCGTGCAGCGAGGCATTAATGAGAAAAATGGGGATGTGAAACCAGTTTGCCAGCCACACCTGATTCGGCCACACATCGTGCTTGGCCACAATCCACAATGTGGGTCGCACGGTTTTCAAAAAACGCCACAGGGTGAAAAACCAGTCGAATGGGGTGTACAGGAACAAATCCACCGCGGGAAAGGAACGATCATTCTCGTAACCGGAGGGAGAGAAAAACAGCACCACCACCTTAAAGTCCGGACGCTCTTTTTTAAATTCCAGCAAGAAGGGTTTGATGTGCTCGAATTCACCCATGGAGGCACAATGCACCACCATAACCGGGGCATTGGTCAGGTTTTTTTTGTGCTTCCGAAGGTGATGGAACACCCTGTACCGCCCCAGCACTCCCCGCCTTAATTTGGGATTAAACAGCATCCCGATGTGAATGGCAACAAAAAACAGGGGAACGAACACAATGTTGTATAATAAAAAATAAACAAGGGTCATGCACTCATCCTCATTGGGAAAAGGTACCGTACCGAATTAAAAGAAATGCCAGAACATCAGGTAGGTTTACCTGCCCGGGGCGTGATGCGTTCGTAGGGGGCGGCGCGTAAACTGAGATAAATGTTGCGGTAGTTCTGGTAACGCTCCGTAAAAATTTTTCCTTCGGCTACCGCCTGTTTTACGGCGCAGCCCGGCTCCTGAAGATGCCGACAGTCATTAAACTGACACTGATTTTGATATTCCCGAAATTCCACAAAGTAGTGCCGCAAATCGTCCCGGTAAATATCCCACAATCCCAATTCCCGAATGCCCGGGGTGTCGATGATGTACCCACCAAACGAAAGGGGGAACAGTTGCACAAAGGTGGTGGTGTGGCGGCCTTTTCCCGTTTTTTCGCTGATGCTGGCAACTTTCAGATCCAACCCCGGTTCCAGGGTTTTAATCAGGGAGCTTTTGCCCACACCGGAGTGCCCCACCAGCACGGTTACTTTGTTTTGCAGTACATGTTTCAACTCGTCCAGTCCCTCGCCTGTTACCGCACTGGTGAAAAAAAGAGGGTAACCCAATCCGGGATACCAGTGGGCGTAATCGGCGAATTCTTCCCGCGAAGCCAGATCAATTTTGTTGACACAAATCACCGCATTCAGGTGGTTTTTTTCGGCAATCACCAGATAGCGATCCAGCAAACCCGATTTGAAACGCGGTTCCCGGGCTGCCATGACAATCAGCATCTGATCGACGTTGGTCGCGATAATGTGTTCGCGGTAGGCTTTCCCTTCTACTGTACGGCTCAGTTTGGATTTGCGCGGCAGAATCTCTTCAATCACGCCCTGGTCACTATCCACCAGCCGGATTCGCACGTCATCTCCAACTCGCACCTGCCAGGCTTTTCCGTCCGGGGCACTCACCAATTTTCCCCGTACCGCACATCGAATGGTACGACCATCCACGTTCACCAGATATTCTTTGCGCGTTACCTTTATTACTTTTCCAACGGCATGTTCCATTGTCTGCGTCATTTAAAACAGAGGTCCTATTTTTCGTTTCCGGCTGTTGGGTCCGCGATGAATATCGCATTTTTCCGTGGGATGGTACTTCACATTGAACACCTCGTTCAAAACCTTCGGGCAGTAGTTGGTGGCCAGCTTTACGCTTTCGGCACACACCTGTAGGCGGATGACATCGGGCGGTTGTTTGAAATCCTCGTAGGGAATTTTTAATTCTTCGTAAACCCGCTTCATAAAATCCGCCCAGAAGGGTAAAGCGGCGATGGCACCGGATTCGCCGCGTCCCAGGGTGTAGAGGGGGTCGTCCATCCCCACCCACACTCCGGCGGTAAAGGCAGGGGTAAAACCCACGAACCAGGCATCGGTAAAATTGTTGGTGGTGCCGGTTTTGCCTGCGGCGGGAGGGGTAAAATGGAACATCCAGCGCGCCCGGGCACCGGTTCCCCGGTTAATCACGGTTTCCAGCATGTTGGTCATGATGTAAGCCGTCGCCCGGCTGAGCACTTCGTGCTTTTTGGCATGTTT
>JALXCH010000526.1 GCA_026991005.1 Calditrichia bacterium
GGCCTACTCTATCTGCCAATACTCGTAGATGTTTAACTAATCGTTTTCCCTATGGAATAATTTATCAAATATTAGATGATGAAATTTATAATTATTGCCATTATGCATTTAAATAGAAGGCCATATTATTACAAAGGAAGAATAAAATAAGGCATATAAAACTGGTGCGATGAAGGCCGAAACCGCTATACTTTGTTTACGGTTTAATGTAAGTGTTCTAAAACGTTTATCCATCGGAAAAATTGTTTCTCATGCGGGGCCCTAAAGTGGAACAATATTTAGTAATTTAATATTAAATAACTAATTTAAATTTGTTTTATTTAAAAATCTGAATGTTCCCCCCTGGCTTTAGCGCCAGGAAGGTTGGTTAGTGTCAAATAAAAGCGGTTTTGTTTTCTGCGGAAAAGCGGGTGGAAGAAAATCCGCCAGGTTCCGTTTCCCGCCGGTGCGGGACAAGCGCAGCGAAAAATGGGTGTTCGCCTTCACCCGGGGATCGCGCTAAAAAGAATTTCGCTGCTCATAAAAATAACAATTCACTCAACCGGAACCCCATAAAGATAGGGGTAAACCGGCACATCCCTGTCCCGCTCCGGTTAGTTTTGGGCACAATTCATTTCGGAGGTGTAAATATAATGACAAAAAGTGAAATAGTTAAAGAACTAGCAGAGATAAAGAGAAGATATCAGGACAAAATTATAAAAATTGGTCTTTTTGGATCTTATGCAAGAGGTGAAAACACATTAGATAGTGATATAGATATTGTAATAGAACAAAGAGAGCCAGATTTATTTTTATTAGGCAGGATAAAGATAGAATTAGAAGAAAAACTTAATACACCGGTTGATGTGATAAGACTGAGAAACAACCTTAATCCCTTTCTAAAAAAAAGAATAGAAAAAGAGGTTATTTATGTGCAATGAAGATGAA
Source organism: Calditrichia bacterium (assembly GCA_026991005.1). Next base: position 928 of record JALXCH010000526.1, read on the forward strand.
ACTTTAGTGATTGAAATTTTAAAGAAAATAAAAGGTTCACTTGAAATTATCCTTTATCGTTTTGAGCCAATAAAGAAAATTTCAGATTTTACAGATTCACATTGGGGAATGGAAAAATTAGATTCCATTTGTATGCAATTGATAGCGGTTGGATAGGCAATAAAAAATTTAGATAAGATTACAAAAGGTAATTTATTAAAGAAATATCCTAATATTGATTGGAAAGGTATCAAGGGAATGCGGGATATAATAAGCCATCATTATTTTGATGTTGATGCAGAGATAATTTATGAAGTTTGCAAGAATAAAATACCTAAATTAAAAGAAACAATTGACCAAATTATAATCGATATAAAAAACAATTTAGAAGACTAACATGCCATTGTAGCAGGCTGGATTTTCGCTGTGTTTAAACCAGCTATTGACTTTAAGCGTTATTTTTACATATCAGGAAAAATCGTTCCTCTTTCAGGCGCCAAAGCGGAAAAATCCTGCTGATTTATCGTGAAATATTTAAATTGAACCTGGGCTTTTAAAAAATAATTAAATAAATGAATGTTCCTCCTGGCTTTGGCACCGGGAAGGTTGGTCTGTTTAAATAAAAGCGGTTCTGTTTTCTCCGGAAAGGCGGGTGGAAGAAAATCCACTGGGTTGCATTTCCCGCCGGGGTGGGACAGGCGCAGCGAAAAATGGGCACTCGCCAACATCCGGGTTCACGCTAAAAAAAATTCGCTGCTCACAAAAATAATCCCGCCCTGGCGGGACTAAACCGGAACCCCATAAAGATAGGGGTAAAGCGGAACTTTTCTCTCCCGCTCCGGTTAGTTTTAGGCGTTATGATATAATAAAAATAAACAAAAAATCATAAGGGTGAACTATGAGCCTGGCAGAAAAGATAATTGAAAAGATTAAGTCACTGCCAGAAGACAAGCAAGCAGAGATATTAAACTTTATTAATTCTCTTTCAAAAAAAGTAAATGAAGAAGAAAGAAAACAATGGAGTAAATTCTCTCTTGAGGAAGCTATGCGGGACTTAGAAACAGAAGAGACTTTATATACGGTAAAGGATATAAAGGAAAAATACTAAAATGATAGAAGAAGGAGATGTAGTTCTTTTTCGATTTCCACAAACAGACTTGCAGGAGGGAAAACTCAGGCCAGCACTTGCGATAAAAAGAGTCCCTGGAGAATATGAAGATTGGTTGATATGTATGATCTCTTCCCGAGTATATCAATATAATGAAGAATTGGATGAAATAATCACACCCCAGGATAGTGATTATAAAGATTCAGGACTTAAAACAGAAAGTATAATAAGAACAAGTAGGCTTGCAGTTGTGGAGAAAGAAGTACTGATTGGGAAAATTGGAAAGATATCTCCTGAGCGATTGAGAAAAATTAAAAACAAATTAGGAAAATGGATAATGGAATCATAACAATCCATTCCAGCGGACGGTTGACCACCGCCACTCAATTCAATTATTATCCCACCAGGTAAATAAAATTTATTTTTCGGCTGAGGGAATTTCTGGTTATATTCGTATTCTGAATTGGGGTGCACCTGAGATGTTCTCCCCAATATTCGAACCATTTTCCATGGATTACTAACCGGAGGAAATATGAAACGAATTTGGTTACCCTTCCTTTTGATTGCATTCCTGCTTTCTTTTCACAATTTACTGGCAGAGGAGAATCTTCATCGTCTGGGATTGCTGGAACAATATCCCCGGGAAATTCCCTGGATGACTCCGGCGAATATTGTTCCCACGGAAAATCTTCCCCTTTCGGTGAAAAATCTGGCCTATCTTCCTCCGGTGGGTAATCAGGGGAGTCAGGGTTCCTGTACTGCCTGGGCGGTGGCGTACTACTTTAAAACGTACCAGGAAGCTCGAGAAAAACAGTGGGATCCCGCATTGCCAGAGCACCAGTGCAGTCCTGCTTTTGTGTACAATCAAATAAACGGAGGGCGGGATGGCGGATCTTTTATCGGAGATGCTTTCAAATGTTTGCAGGATCTTGGTTGCGGTACCATGAAGGACATGCCCTACAATGCGGGCAATTTTACCGCCTGGCCCAGCGAAATTGCCTACGAAAACGGAATTCCTTTCCGTACCCAAAGTACCCATTACATCTTTACCGGAAGCGATGCCGGAATTAATGCTATCAAATCGGTGCTCAATTCCGGCGAAATACTGGTAATCGGCATCAATGTGTACGGGAATTTCGACAATATTGCAGCGTACAATTACACCTATTGCGTGAATGATGTGTCCGGAAATCTGCGCGGCGGCCATGCGGTAACCATAATCGGCTACGACGACACCAAGGTCACTAACGATGGAGTGGGGGCGTTTTACATGGTGAATTCCTGGGGGCCGGGCTGGGGCATGAACGGTTTCTGGTGGATGTCCTACGAAGCGGTGAAAAGTTCCCTGCTCTGCCACGGGTATGCCTACTATGCGGACGACCGCATCAATTACCAGCCGCAGTTGCTGGCGCGCTTCCAGGTATCCCATCCTAAACGGGAGTCGCTGGGATTTCGAGTGGGTGTGGGTACTACCCTTTCCCCCCTGTGGGAAAAACAGTATTTCGATTGGTACATGAGCCCTCAGGTCTATCATCCCATGCCCGGTAATCGCATTGTGCTGGATGCTACTGACGGAGCAGGGTTTTTAACTCCCGGTGCTCAACCCAATTTTTACATCAAAATTGCGGATAACGATTACGATGGTGCCACAGGAAGTGTAAATTACTTCCGGGGGGAATTGTACTCGCCGGAGATGAATGCCACTGCCAGCAATTTGCCCCTATCCATTCCCGATGGCTACAGCCTCCCCGTAGGAG
>JALXCH010000527.1 GCA_026991005.1 Calditrichia bacterium
TCTCCTTCTCGTTTTTGCCGATTCATTGTTTTGATTTGTTTAATCTGCCGTAAAAAAAGGCCATTCGGAGAAATCCGAATGGCCTAATGAGGAGGTCTAAGGTCGGGTACTGAAAAAGGGAAAGCGGGGAAGAACAAAACAGTTCCCACATTTCCTGAGAAATTACAATTGGAACGTGTTAATTTTTCACCCTGGATAAAATTTGATTCTCCTGATTTAATCTCCGGAATTTCCTTTTACTTCATTAACACCATTTTACGAATCTGGCGGAAGCTACCCGCCTGGAGTTCGTAGAAGTAAATTCCGCTGGATAGCGCACTGGCATCGAAAACAACCGAATGATAACCGGCTTTCTGACGGCGGTTAACCAGCGTGGCGACGCGCTGCCCCAGAATGTTGTAAACCACCAGCCGCACCTGCGCCGCATGGGGCAATCCGTAACGGATAGTAGTTGTAGGATTAAACGGATTTGGATAATTGGGAAAAAGCACAAATTTGCCCGGTACAGCAACGGGAGAAGAGGAAATCCCGGTCACATGTTCCAGAACCACCGGAATGATTCGCTGCTCCATTCCATAAACCGAAGTGGCGTAAATGGTAATTCCGGAAGTGAAGCTACCCGGTGGCAATTGCCCGGGAGAAATGTGCAGTGTAAGGCTGTCTCCATGTTCCGTTCCCACCAGAGCAAACAACGGGTCGATGCTTAGCCAGGGCACATCGAATAAGCTGGCTACCAGAAAACCCAGATTGCGTGCCGGTAAGTAATCCACGGTGGCGATAATGTCCATGGGATTAAATGTGGTGGCAAACATTTTTAGAATCATGGGATTCCCCAGTACGCCGGAAGGAACGCCAAAAGTTACGGCATGCAGGGGATAGGAAACAGCAAAATCCTGCACCATTCCCAGAAACACAAAATTCTGACTGATTTCATCCCATTCCAGAATGTAACCGTAATACCCGTATCCGAAATCCCCTACCACAATTAAATAATCCACTCCCAGATTACCCCCAACCGAGGCGCCGGTGGTAGAATCGTTGTCCGTATCCAGAAACAGATTGATGCGGTAGAGATTGAATGTGGGAGGAGTCTGATAAGTAGTAAAGCGGAAGTAAATCATGTTGCTGCTCTGCTGGACGAAGATATCCTTGCTATCGAAAACGTTATTGGGATTTTCCTGCGGATCTTCATAAATATGTTGCCATAGGGAATCCACCGGGGCGTTTTGCCGGGAAGGGGGAAGGGGATGTTTGCGCAGTAATTCTTTTACCGAGATTTGTTTTCGCAAAATAGAGATTGGCGAAAATGCATTGCCCGGGGATTTTGAGAAGGGAATGATTCCTTCCACTGCCTGGGCGTACAGCGTTCCACTTCCGACATTCTGGATGGTCAGAGTGGTATCCAGTATTTCATTATCCTGCAACTGGATATAAAGAGAGTCCGGGATAATGGCAACCTGAGGCTGGGTAAGGGCAATAATAATTCCGCTGGTATCCGCTTCCACATGGAGAAATGTCCCTTCGCTGAAAAGGTAATTGGGATAGAAAGCACTGAGAAAATAGTCGCCATTCACCATTTGCAACTGAAAATTCCCGGCAGCATCGGTGGTGTCCATCCCGCTGTTCAGGGGCATTCCGGTGGTGGGGTCATAGGGCCCTTCCCAGTACACTACCGCACCGCTTAAACCGGAGGAATCGGCGGCATCGACAACTGTTCCGCTTATGGTGTGCAAATCCCCTTCGATCAGGTGTTTTAAGACCCAGTTGTTGGGATCGATAAGTACCATGGTCGGAGCCTGGTCGGTTGTAAATTGAAACTGCTGTGTGGTCAGGCTGTCCCATACGGTGATGAGGGTATCCAGATTGGAGCCGATTAATTGGATTTGCAGGGGCATTTTGAAGGGGGTGGGATTATTTTGAATCAGATTGAGAGTGGTAGTGTAAGGGGCGCTGCTACCGGAAACCGTCCAGTTGTACACGTAATTGGGGCGACCGCTTCCGTACACCCATTCATCGAAGAACCAATCCAGATCCCAACCGGAGACGGTTTCGCAGACATCGCGGAAATCCTCGGTGGTGGCAGTGCTGTAAGCAAAGTTGGTCATGTAGGTTCGCAGTGTGGTAAAGAAGAGAGAATCGCCCAGCATGCCGCGCAGCATGTGCAGTACCCAGGCCCCTTTATTGTACACGGTGTTGGTGAACATGTTGGCGGTAGTATCGTACACAAACACACTTCCCTGAAACACGCCAGGATCCTGACTTTGCATGTAGTTTTGATAGCCGGAAAATCCAAAAAGATGCTCGGTCCACAGGGCTTCGGCATAGGAGGCAAAACCTTCGTTCAGCCACAGGTGCTGCCAGCTACGCAGGGTAATGGCATCCCCGAACCACTGATGAGCCAGTTCGTGAGCAAATAATAAATCGTAGTAATGATTTCCGGTAATGAGCATATCCCCGATGGAGGTAATGGTTTGATGTTCCATGCCTCCGCCCCAGGGGAAGATAGCGATGCCGTATTTTTCGTTCAGAAAGGGGTATTCACCAAAAACCGAGGCGAAATAAGAAATCATATCCACCGTATTGTTGAAATCGATCTGAGCAGCGGCAAAATGTTCCGGGTAAACGAAAAAGTTTACCTCCATGGAGTCGTTAGTGCTGTTTACGTACACATCCTGAAACTGTTTGTAATTGGAGATGGCCAGCGAAACCAGATAGGTACTTATGGGATAGTGTGTTTCCCAGGAAAAGGTAATCCAGCCGGTGTCCGGAGTTGCAGTACCGGTGAGAATTCCGTTAGAAGCGACGACCAGAGTATCGGGTACGGTAATGTTCAGGAAAACCGAATCGGCTTTGTCTTTGGGGTGGTCTTTACAGGGCCACCAGCCTCGGGCACCGTATGGTTCGCTAAGCGTCCAGATAATGGGCTGTCCCGCATGTTCGTTCCACCCCCAACTGCCGTATCCGCTTACCGCGGGATTTCCCCCGTAAAACACCTGAATGGCAAAATATTCGTTCTGATTCAGCGGTGTGGGCAGGGTAACAGACAACAACTCGTTATTATGAGTGAAAGGAAGCAGGGTATTGCCCTCGCGAACGGAATCCACAGTGAGGGCATTGGTGAAATTCAGTTCCACCTCGCTCAAACCGTTAACCAGCGATTTTCCCTGAATGGCAACTGCACCCGCCAGGTGCTGAATATCCGGGTATAGTTTTAAATTGAGGGTGTAAGAAGTCACATCGTATTGCGCCTGATTGGCAGTGGGAGCACCAGAGAAATATTCCCGGGTCGTTTCAAACCGCATTTTTTCCATTTGCCGGATGAATTGGTGAACGTCCGAATATTGAGAGGAATTTTGTGCCAAAAGGGAAAGGGAAAGAGTGAGGGAAAATAGAAGCAAAAAAACGGTATTATGTTTCAACATAGAACCACCTCGTGCATTTTTTAATTACACTTATTTCAAATCGAAGAAGACATTTTATTTACGGTGGAAAGTCGATTTGGTTGCATTTATTTTTTTCGGAAAATTGGATTCCCGAATAACAGATTCCAAATTCCAAATCCCAAATCCCAAATTCCAAATTCCAAATTCCGAATCACAAAGAGCTCCAGATTCCGAATTGCAATCTGCAATAAACAATTATTGGTCAGGTGCCACCACATGCAGAACGGTTTTAGGGATGTAAGTGCCACCACATGCAGAACACTTTTGTTCATTACTATTGGATGATTTATATTCTTCATAAAGACTAGAAAGGTTGCTTTTATGAAC
>JALXCH010000528.1 GCA_026991005.1 Calditrichia bacterium
GTATAACTCTTTGGACGGGAGATTTTTCCCCCTTTTGGCTTTGAAGTAAATAAGTTGTCTAAAACATAGAAATTCTCTTATTATGATAAAAAATTAAGAATAGCATCGGGAATTTCTGATAAATTTTTCTTTCAATAGTTTAAAATATTCCAATATGAGGTATGAATGATACCCTATATCAGAAAATATTAAACTGCACTTGCTTTTGGGTTTAAAATTTTCTTAATTATGGTAAAAAAGATGCCAGGATGATGAAAAAATTAAACCAATTAATCAATGAGTGGCCCAAAGGCGCTATTTTAACTTCTAAATATTTAAAGAAAAAAAATATCACTTCACAACACTTAAAGCAGTATCGCAAAAGTGGTTGGATTGAGAGTATAGCCAGGGGTGTTTATAAATTAAAATCAGACGTTATTGAGTGGCCTGGTGCTGTCTTTGGTTTGCAACAAGAAAAAGATATTTACATCGGCGGGAAGTCTGCGCTTCAATTAAAAGGCTTTGGTCATTATCTGGCACCCGATATACGTACTCTTTTTCTTTATAGTTCATCTCATAAGTCATTACCCACATGGTTTAAAAAAATAGACTGGGGTGTTAAGATACATTTTACCTACTTTCATTTGTTTAAACATAATATTAAAAATTCTTTTACCTCGTTTAAATACAGAGAATTCAATGTAAAAATATCTACCCCGGAAAGGGCTATTTTAGAAATGCTGTACCATATTCCTGCAAAACAAAGCTTTGATGAAGCAATGAAAATAATGGAAGCTTTAACCACTTTGCGTCCCGAATTACTTCAGCAACTACTGGAAGTTTGTAATTCGATAAAAGTAAAGCGTTTATTTTTATATATGGCAGAAATTAAAAATCATTTTTGGTTTTCTCATCTGGATCTTAGAAAGATTAATCTAGGCAAAGGGAAACGGAGTATTGTTAAAAATGGTGTGCTTAATAAAAAATATCAGATCACCGTAATGGGAGAATTAGTAAATTGAATGAAAGTACATATATTAGACAGGCAAAATTACTACTTGATATTTTACCTCTGCTTGCTGCAGAACCGTCTTTTGCACTAAAAGGTGGTACAGCAATTAATTTTTTCATACGAGACCTTCCACGAATATCCTTTGACATTGATTTAACCTATCTACCTATTGAAGACAGAGAAAACACATTAAAAAATATCGATTCGATATTACGAAAATTATCTTCTAAAATTCGAAAGACCATGCCTTCTATAAAAATTTTTCCTAACTATTTACAGGGGGAATATTTAATAAAATTGATTATCAAAAGAGAAGATGCAGTGGTAAAAATTGAACCGAATATTATCGTTCGGGGCTCTGTTTTCCCCTCCGAGAAAAGGATGCTGGTAAAAAAAGCACAGAATTTATTTGAGAAAGCGGTTGAAGCACAGTTGCTGTCTTTTGCCGATCTTTATGCCAGTAAAATTTGTGCTGCGTTGGACCGACAACATCCCAGAGATTTGTTCGACGTTAAACTGCTTTTGGAAAACGAAGGTTTTACGGAAAATATTCGTCAGGCATTTATCGTGTATTTAATTAGCCATAACCGTCCAATGGTGGAGTTGCTAAATCCAAACCTACTTGACATTAGCACGATATTTGAAACGGAATTTTCCGGGATGACTTTTATTCCCATTACGTTGGATGAGTTACAACAGGCTAGAAATCGTCTGATTGATGAAATTAGAAAATCTCTAACCGAAAATGAGAGAAAATTTTTATTATCATTTAAGATGGGTCAACCTGAGTGGGATAGGATTCCCTTCAAACATATTAAAAACCTTCCTGCGGTCCAGTGGAAATTGCAAAATATCCGTAATATGAAAACTTCGAAGCACAGGAAGGCGTTGCAGAAGCTTGCAGATTATCTGGCCTTTTAAATGCATTTTTAAACTGCCTGTTGCTCGCCAATTGCATTACAACTTCATGAAATCTGGAGAACCTTTGGCATAGAATTAGGTGAAATATTACTTTTTTCTTTTCTCCCGTTATTATTTTGTCTGGTTGTTTCTTGCATTACCTGAACAAAAAATTTTTTCCTATTAAAATTTTTATTCCTTGACAAAGTGATAGGATTTGCGTATTATGTTAGTGAGTGATAACTAATGATGAGGTGTTGCTATAAAATTTCCTCATTGATAATGATAAGCAGTTTAAAATAAACCCATCGCAAGGAGAAATAATGAATGTTTTCAAACACCTGATGATTCTGACTTTGTTGCTGAATCTGATGGCATGGGCTGGCAGTCCCCTTCAGGTACAGTCATCCATCCCCCGGATGACCCTCTCGCAGGTGCTGGATAGTGCTCTGCAAAAAAATCCTGTGATACAGGCTGCTCGCTGGCAGAAGGTATCTGCCTCCAAAAAGGTTTTGGAAGCCCGCAGTGGGTTTCTTCCACGGATTAGTGTAGTGGGAAGCTACACCCGCTACAAAGAACCGATGATTATCATTCCAATTCATGAAAAGGGTAAATTCCCTCCGCTGGATGATAAAATTTTTAACTCACAGTTTCAGCTGCAGCTTCCCATTTTTAGCGGCGGACGGACGCTAGCAGCACACAAAGCTGCCAAAGCGAGTGCCGCAGAAAGCGGAGCGCAGGGAGAATTCGTCGAGGCAAAAGTGATTCAAAATGTGGCAAATATCTATCTGCAAGCAAGGGAAGTGACCGACAAACGGAATTTAGTCACCCAACGGCTTCATGCGCTGCGCCAGCGATATCGTGAACTCTCGCTGCTTCAGCGCGAAGGCCGTATCTCGGAGGCCGATTTCGCGCTGATAAATGCTTCCCTGCAAAGTACCATTGCAGATAGTCTGGAACTGGAATCGGCCTGGTACCAGTTAAGCGTGCGATTGGGGCAAATTGTGGGGGTAAAACATCCCATTATTCCGGATGTCTCGGATTTTTCCGCTCCGGATTTATCCGCATCGGAAACCGCTGTCATTGAAGCGGATTTATTACCGGACACCACCAGTCTGGATGAAAGATTGAACGGACCGGAAATTAAAAAAGCGCAAGCACAACTCATGCGTGCCAGAGCGATGAAATCCCTGGCAATGCGCAGTTTCCTCCCGGAAGTCAGCGGATTTTATGTGTATAATTACAATTCCGGTGGAAGCGAATGGGATCCTGTTGGTGAGTGGGCGGTCGGATTGTCTGTGCGCATTCCTCTGTTCGAGGGAGGACGTCGCATTGCCAACGTGGGTGCGGCCAGCGCTGCGGAAAAAGCAGCTGCAGCCAATCTGAAAAACACCCTGCTGGAACAAAAAGCCTCGCTGGAAATTGCCTACTTGAAATGGGATGCCGCCCGTAAACGGCGCCAGTTCCTAATCCAGGCTATTGAAAGCAAACAGAAATATGTGGAAGCAAATCGAAAACTCTATAAAGAAGGGCGAATTCCCTTAAGCGAATTGCTTACTCAGGAAACCGAATTGTTAGCCCTGGAAATTCAGGAAAAAGAACTTCGCTACGCCGAACAGAAAGCCCTGCTAAATTATCACGCTCTAATTGGCAACCTAACCACTGAAAACGTCAAGAAAATTTTACAATAAAGGAGTTCGCAATGAACATTGTCAAAACGAAGCGCTTTATCTTGTTTATCTTGTCAGCTCTCATTTTTCTGCAGAGTTGTAAAGAAGGAAGAGAAGAAACGGCTGAAATTAAACCCATAGCCATACGGGTAGTAAAGCCACAAATAACCAATCTTCAGGAGAAGATTTCTTACGTCGGTACCCTTCAT
>JALXCH010000529.1 GCA_026991005.1 Calditrichia bacterium
GCAGCACGGTTTTTCGTGGCATGCGTCCCTTGCCGCTGATTGGCCAGGTAAGCCTTCACAGCCAGATACACCACATGTTCGTTCGGTTCAATCTCGAACACCGCCGGATTCAGCGTCACCGTTTCGTCTGTTTTGGTTCCATCAATTTTATAAACATTCAGTTCCATCATGCATTCCCGTTCTTATTCTCACCATTACGCTTTGTATATTTCCACGATATTATTTCGGGCACCGGGTACGGCTCCTTTCACAAACAACAAATTTTTCTCCGCATCCACTTTAACCACTTTCAATCCGATTACCGACACCCGACGATTCCCCATGCGTCCCGCCATTTTCAATCCTTTGAATACCCGGGAGGGATACGAACTCTGCCCCAGCGATCCGGGAGCACGCAACCGATCGGACTGACCGTGCGTTTTAGGACCACCTCCAAAACCGTGACGTTTTACCACACCTGCAAATCCACGTCCCTTACTGTTGCCACTGATCTTTACCTTATCCCCGGGTTTAAAAATCTCTACCGTAATCACATCTCCCACCTTCACCTCGCGATCGGTAAACGGCGGAAATTCTTTCAGCTTACGTACCGGAGGCACACCTGCCTTCTTTAAATGCCCCAGAACAGGTCGGGTTACATTTTTTTCTTTTTTCTCACCAAAACCCAGTTGAATGGCTTCGTATCCATCGTTTTCCCGGGTTTTTATCTGGGTAACATAGCAGGGACCGGCCTGAATCACCGTTACCGGCACCATATTGCCTGTCTCATCAAAAATGCGTGTCATTCCAATTTTTTTACCCAGCAATCCGCTCATCGCTTTCTCCAAACAAAATTAATTCGTTAACCAATTCATGTTTTTATTTCGATATCCACACCTGCCGGTAGTTCCAGCTTCATCAACTGATCGATGGTTTTGTTGGTTGCATTGTGAATATCAATTAACCGCTTGTGGATGCGCATTTCGAACTGTTCGCGCGATTTTTTATCCACATGCGGAGAACGCAACACCGTGTAAACACTGCGTTTGGTCGGCAGGGGAATGGGACCGGAAATGAGCGCACCGGTCGCTTTGGCTGTGGTAATAATCTTTTCTGCCGACTTATCAATCAGATGATAATCATACGCTTTTAACTTGATGCGAATACTTTGTCCTGGCACGTTGCAATCCCCTTAATTAATCTTTCCCGATATTTTTTCTATGATTTGCTGCGCAATACTTTCTGGCAAAACATCGTAGTGATCGAACTGCATGGTGTACACGGCGCGTCCCTGGGTGAGGGAACGCAGGGCGGTGGCATAACCAAACATTTCGCTTAACGGAACAAATGCTTCCACAACCTGAGCATCTTTGCGTGGTAAAATACCCGCCACCTTTCCACGCCGGGAATTGAGATCCCCAATCACGTCACCCAGATATTCTTCCGGTACTACCACTTCCACTTCCATAATCGGTTCCAGTAAAATCGGCTTGGCTTTTTTCAGTGCATCCCGGGTGGCAATAGAACCTGCAATCCGAAATGCCATCTCGCTACTATCCACCTCGTGGTAAGAACCATCCACCAGCCGCACCTTCACATCCACCACGGGATACCCAGCCAACACACCGTTTTTCAGAGCATCTTCCACACCCAGCTTTACTGCTGGAATAAATTCCTTGGGAATAACCCCGCCCACAATCTTATTTTCGAATTCGAAACCTTTGCCTTTTTCGTTGGGCTCTACCTCGATAACCACGTGCCCATACTGGCCTTTACCACCGGACTGGCGAATGAACTTCCCTTCCGTCTTCACCGCCTCGGTAATGGTTTCTTTGTATGCCACCTGCGGACGTCCCACCCGGGCCCCAACTTTGAACTCTCGCAGCAGGCGATCCACAATAATTTCCAGATGCAGCTCTCCCATTCCGCTAATCAGAGTTTGTCCGGTCTCCTGATCGGTAGCCACCCGGAACGTTGGATCCTCGTCGCTTAGTTTGGAGAGAGCTTCGTTCAGCTTTTCCTGATCGGCTTTGGACTTGGGCTCAATCGCCACCGAAATCACCGGTTCCGGGAACTTCATGGATTCCAGAATGATGGGCTTTTTAGGATCGCACAGGGTATCGCCTGTACGGGTAAACTTCAGTCCCACCGCAGCAGCAATATCTCCGCTGGATACTTCCTGCACATCTTCCCGATGGTTGGCGTGCATGTAAAGGATACGTCCCAGCCGTTCCTTCTTTCCGGAATTGGCGTTGTACACATAGGAACCGGCTTTGGCCGTTCCGGAATACACCCGAAAATAGGTGAGCTTACCCACGAAGGGGTCAGTCATGATTTTAAAGGCCAGGGCGGTAAACGGTTCGTCGTCAGAAACCTTGCGAGTTACCGGTTTTTCGCTGCGGGGGTCGATGCCCGTAACCGGCGGTACATCCAGAGGCGAGGGCAGGTAATCGATGATGGCATCCAGCAAGCGCTGAATCCCTTTGTTTTTGAAGGCCGAACCCAGAAGAACCGGAACAATTTCGTTGCGAAGCGTGCCTTTGCGAATGGCTGCTTTCAGCTCATCTTCACTTATTTCCTGACCTTCCAGATATTTTTCCATGAGCTGATCGTCGAATTCCGAAGCCACTTCCAGCAGATTATTCCGATACTCCTCAACCCGAGTAGTTAAATCTCTGGGAATTTCCTGCTCAATCCATTTGGTTCCCAGAGTGGTTTCGTCGTAAATCACCGCTTTCATTTTCACCAGGTCAACCAGTCCGGTGAACAGATCGCCTTCGCCCAGCGGAATCTGTACAGGTACCGGTCGCGCACCCAGGCGCAGCTTAATCATTTCCACTACGTTGTAGAAGTCAGCTCCGATGCGATCCATCTTATTCACAAAGGCAATGCGCGGAACGCCGTATTTATCTGCCTGGCGCCATACCGTTTCGGACTGGGGTTCCACGCCACCCACAGCACAGAACAGCGCCACGGCACCATCCAGAACGCGCAAAGAGCGTTCCACTTCGGCGGTGAAATCCACATGCCCCGGTGTGTCGATAATGTTAATTCGATGATTGTTCCAGATACAGGTTGTTGCTGCTGAAGTGATGGTAATTCCTCGCTCCTTCTCCTGCTCCATCCAATCCATGGTAGCGGATCCTTCGTGCACCTCACCCATCCGATGCAGCTTCCCGGTGTAGAACAGGATGCGCTCGGTGGTGGTGGTTTTACCGGCATCAATATGAGCCATAATGCCGATATTGCGTATTTTTTCTAAGGGATACCGCTTACCCATGGATTTTTAGTTCTCCTCTACCCTATCGAATTACCATCTAAAATGAGCAAAAGCTTTGTTAGCTTCCGCCATACGATGCGTATCATCTTTCTTTTTAATGGAAGCCCCTTCGCCTTTATAGGCAGCCATCAGTTCGTTAGCCAACCGTTCTGCCATAGTGCGCTCGGAGCGTTTCCGGGAAAATCCCACCAGCCAGCGGATGGCCAGCGAACGGCGGCGTTTGGGGCGTACTTCCACCGGCACCTGGTAGGTGGCACCACCCACACGGCGGGAACGCACTTCCAGTACCGGCGCAACGTTTTCCATCGCCTTGTTGAACACTTCCAGCGGATCTTTCTTCATCTTCTGTTCAATAATGTCCATTGCCGTGTAGAAAATCTTCTCGGCTTTGCTCTTTTTACCCTTCAGCATTAACCCGTTAATAAACTTGGTCACCAGTTCGCTTTTATATTTAGGATCGGGTAAAACTTTTCTCTCTGGTGCTCTTCTTCTTCTCATAGAAAACCC
>JALXCH010000530.1 GCA_026991005.1 Calditrichia bacterium
GCAGATATCGCAGCCGAAGATGTAATTCCCCATCCCGGAGTGGAATTCTTCCGCAATTTCTCCGTGATGTTCAATGGTGAGGTAAGAGATGCAGCGCCGGGCATCAACTTCACGGGGGGCCACAATTGCCCCGGTGGGGCATGCCTCCAGGCATCGGTTGCAGCTGCCGCAATAGTCGTGAGTCAGGGGTTCATCCGGTGGCAGAGGAAGATTCAAGAACATACCGCCCAGGAAAAACCAGGAACCTTTCCCTTTCAGAATGAGCATGGCGTTTTTACCAATCCATCCCAATCCGGCTCGTTGTGCCAGTGCCCGTTCCAGCACCGGGAAGGAATCCACAAAAATACGTCCCTCGGTCTCGGGCATCTGTTCTTTCAACCATTCCAGCAGCTGTTTCAGCTTTTTTCGTATGATTTTGTGATAATCCCTTCCCCGGGCGTACAGGGAAATTGTACCCGATTCCGGTGGAAAAATCAGCGGTTCCCTGGAGCGATAGTAGGAGAGTGCCACCATCACCACGCTTTGGGCCTGGGGGAAGAAAGCTCGTGGGTCGCTCCGTTGGGAAGCATGTGTCTCCATCCACTTCATGGTGCCGTGGTACTGTTTTGCCAGCCAGCGCTGGAGGTAGGTACCTTCCTCTTGCAAAGGTTCCGCTCCCGTAACACCCACTGCGGTAAATCCCAGCGCAAGCGCCTGATTCACCAACGCAGTTTTAATTTTCTGTAACTCTGAGGCGGATGGCATGGTTCACAATCCCTGATGAATCGGTTCGTTAGCAAATAAAATTTAACCGGAACAGGAGTGGATGTTCCGGGGATTCTCTTCCAGTCCAAATTCTCAGTTCCTTAGAATATCAGAAAAATATCCGGAGCGGGCAAGGGGTTTCGTTTCAATTCCTGCGAAATTCGTTTGTATCCCAATGCTTCCCGTGCTATATTGTTCCAACGGAAGAGCGAAAAAATAGGAGGCTTTCCCATGAGTTTTAAGAAATGGATCATTGTGCTGGGAGTGATGATGCTCGGTGCAATATGGATGGTGGGTTGTGGTAAAGGCGAAAAAGCAGAGACTCCCGGGGAAAAAGCTGCCCCGAATAAACCACTCATTATGCGTACTTCCACTGTAACCCTGAATGCCACAATCGAATCCGTGGATCTGGAAAATCGAACGTTTACCCTGAAGGATGAATCCGGGAACACCCAGACCTTTCAGGTAAAGCAACCCGATGCTCCGCTGGATGAATTAAAACCCGGCACCCCTGTGAAGATGACCATTGTCAGTAAAGATCTGTACTATGTCGCGGCAGAAGGGGCACAAATCCCGGAAAATATCAGTGAGGCCGGGGTGGAGAAATCGGAGTCCGAGAAGGAAATCACCGTCACTCGCCAGCAAACCCAGAACTACGTCATTAAAGCAGTGGATGCCCAGAAGCGCATGCTTCAGCTTTCTACCGATAACGGAAATCCGTTTGAATTAACCGTTCAGGATAATGCAGTAGATTTGAGCCAGTTAAAACCCGGCGACACCATTGTGAATAAATCAATTCAGATTATTACCATGACCATTCAATAAATGATTTAGAACGAGTCCGATCTGTCCCCTTCTGCGGTTGAGGTAGAAGGGGATTTTTTTTGCTCGTTTCTGTCGGGAATGGACTCGGGATTTACAGGAAGCAATGGGTGGCAGGTGGTAAAGGGAATTTCAGGAAGCAGGGAACATCTGGAGAAGGCGTTCCCGGGTTTCTTCCATGAGCCACTGGGGGGTGGAGGCGCCACCGGTAATCCCCACCGTATCTTCGGGCTTAAACCATTCTCGTTGCAATTCCTCGGGATGTTCAATCCAGTAAGCACGGGGATTGTTCGCCTGACACACTTTGAAAAGCACTCCGGTATTGGAGCTGTGCCGTCCGCCGACCATAATGATGACATCGCACTGGCGGGCAAACTGCTGAATTTGCCGATCCCGACCGGCAATAAATCCGCAAATGGTGTTGCGGGTTACCAACTCGTCTCCCCGCTCTTTTAGTTTTTCCAGTACTTGCAGGTAGAGGTGGGCGGAAATGGTGGTTTGCGCCAGCAGAAATGTTTTTCGCCCCGCGGGTACTTTTTCCACTTCTTCCACATCAGACACCACGTAGCAATTTCCATCACAATGGCCAATGATGCCAATAATTTCGGGATGCCCATGTTTCCCCACAATAACCACCTGGTAGCCTTGCTGGTTGTATTTCCGCGCCAGTTTCTGGCTGCGAATCACGATGGGGCAGGTTCCATCGACAATTTCGTAGCCCTGTTCACGTGCCTTGCGGTAATTTTCGGGCGGTTCACCATGTGCCCGGAAGAGCAGCCGCCGCACCCCCCTGGCCGGTTCTTCCAGGATTCGGGTGTTTGTGGTTTGCAGTCCCAGGTTTTGCAGCCGCTCCATTTCCACGCGGTTGTGAATCAGTTCTCCCAGTGCTATAAGTGGCTTGCCGGCGCGGATGTCCTCTTCGGCCATGCGAATGACCCGCCGAACTCCGCTACAAAATCCCGCTCGTGGATCGATAAGAACTTTCATGCCACTTCAGCCCGGTTTGATTTTCTGTCCAGAACCAGTTCCAGCGCCCGTACCGGACACACCCATACGCATTTACTGCAGTTGGTGCATCCTTCCTGGTCGATGATGAGGGCATGGAGGGTGAGGGTCATGACGTTCTCCGGACACACGCCCAGGCAGGTACCGCACAAATCGCATTTCTCGGCATCAATCTTTATCATGAAAAATTCCCCTATTTTCTTAAGCGTTCTATTTATTGCCGTAAAATTACAGAGAATTTACCGAAGAGAAAAGTGAAAAAGGGAAATGATTTCCGTGTCGGAAGGGAACAGGAAAATGTGCTCTCCCGGAATTTCCGGGAAGCAACGGTAAATTTTTACGAAGAGAAAACCGTGTCAGGAGGTTGGAATTGTTTCCCCGGCATCGGGGTGGGTGGATGATTGTTCTTCACGAAGAATCTGGAGAAACAGTTCGGGGCGATTGGTGATAATCCCATCGATGCCCAGACGGATGAGCCGTCGCATTTCCCGGGGATCGTCCACCGTCCATGCGTACAATTTTTCCCGGCGCTGCTGTAACCGGTGCAGGTAGGCCGGGTTAAGAAGCTTGAAACGAGGATGCAGAGAGCCCACATGTTGCCCGTTCAACAAAAACATGCTGGAACGGTTGCTAAAGATATACCCCACCTTGAGCTCACCGTCCATCTCCAGAATTCTTTTTAAAACAAAGGGATTGAAAGAAGAGAAAATCACGTTTTCCCGGGTGCCGGTATGCTCTACAATTTCCACCACTTTTTTCTCGATGGGATACCGGGCGAAGAATTCTTTTTTAATATCGATGATAATTTTAAGTTGCCGACCGAGCGTTTCCAGCACTTCGGTGAGGGTGGGGATTTTTTCCGGGGGAAAATCGTTCTGGTGCAGAAGAAGATGGCTAATTTCTTCCAGTTCCATTTTTCGCACTTTACCGGGAATTCCCGTCATTCGCTGGGTGAAACGATCGTGGAAGACAATCACCTGTTCGTCGGCGGTGAGGCGCACATCCAGCTCAATTCCATCACAGCCCAGTTCCAGTGCTTTACGGAAAGCGCCCATGGAGTTTTCCGGAGCAAAGCTATTTGCTCCTCGGTGGGCAAAAACAAGTGGAACGTGCACGAGGAATTCTCCCGGTTATTCACTAAATCTGGATACAAAATAGTGAATGAGTCCCGGAAATGCAAATTCCTTGAAATTTGCCACGCATCATGGACTGGGCAAGAAACCGCCTGGTTGGGGGCTGACACAAATTCCATGTGGTAGATTAAGTGTCCAGTTCTAAGGTGAACAGATCTTTTGCCAGAGAAACCGGTCCCTGGAAGTACTTCTGGGCTACCTTCAGCGTATGGTCATTCACTGTCCCGGGATAGAAATGGGTGAGAACCAGCTGTTTGGCGCCTGCTTCCTGAGCAATTTTGGCTGCCAGGCTGGGGGAAAGGTGCCCCTCTACCGCCCGTTCGTCCGGAAAAGAACATTCCAGAATGGCCACATCTGCTTCGCGACTCAGGCGAATGAGCTCCTGGCAATAACCACTGTCGCCGGAAATGGAAATCACCTTTCCGTTAATTTCGAAACGAAATCCCACACTTTCATTTTTGTGAATTACTTTTCCCCAGATGAGGCGAAAACCGGGAAAATCCAGCAGCCGCCGTTTGAGTTCGTAGTATTTAAAATATTCGGAGTTGGAGTGCATCCATTTTCCGTAA
This sequence comes from Calditrichia bacterium, assembly GCA_026991005.1. The sequence continues at coordinate 4,274 of JALXCH010000530.1, forward strand.
GCAATTTCCAGACCATGGAGAAAGTTAATGAATCCGCGTGGTCCCCAGATGCGTAACATGGTGGTTTCGGGTAAATCCCTGGTGTTTCGCAAAGCAAATAAAATGGGTACCAGATCCGAAATGTGATCGGGATGGAAGTGGGTAAAAAAGAGGTAGGTTAAATCCTGGGGTGCAATGCCTACCTCGTGCAGACGGTGAAGTGTTCCCGGACCGGCGTCCACCAGTATTTTTTCTTTGCTGGTTTCAATCAGAAGTGAGGCGCAGTACCGATTGGGCTGGGGAAGGATGCTACCCGTTCCTAAAAAGGTGATGCGGATTGAATCTGCCATAATAAACCCCCCGGATTTATTTTCCAGAATTTACGCACTTTTGGGGAAAAATTCAAAAAAAATATGGTCGATTTAATAATTTTTTCTTTGAGGGTCCGTAGATTCCTGTGAATCAAAAAGGAATTCTTGAAGAAACTAACCTCTGGGTTCGCACCGGATGCGCAAAGAATGCCATGAAATTACGGATTCCAGTTAACAAATCACAAATTCAAAATTCCCTTAAAACCAGGAAATATCACGAATATTGCAGGAATTAATTTAATCAGATATTTCCCCCTGGCGAACTCTGCGCCTTCTTTGCGTTTTTAGCGGTTTAACAAAAAACGTAAAGTGCGCCAGGAATGTGCGAAGTACGCAAAGAAATTCTGAATTCTAATTTTCAATTAACAAATCACAAGTTTCCCCCAGAACAGAATATTCCAGAAATTTTTTATTGGGATTCTCTTGAATCCGGATGAGATTGTGCACCTCGCCTGCGGCGGAGTTCAAAATGATAAAACAACCTTCCCCTATCGTTCTAAGCGAAGCGAAGAATCTTTATTCCTGTGTATAGATAGATTAATCATCGTTCAACACAGCCTGAGCGCGAAGCGCTCGGTTAATTTTACCGATGGTTAATCAATGTACAAAAATATAGATTCTTCGCTCCGCTAATAATAACACGGTGGGGAATATCTTCGGTAGGTTCAGTGTCTTCAGTGTCTTCTGTGGTTTAAATTAAACTGCGCATCCAGAAAAGGAAAATCCCGTTCATCCCGTCCCTTCCGGGACGGGTAAATTTTGGGTGGGGGCATTCGTTCCCACAAATGGAAGAGGCTGTGTGAAAATGCAGTGTCAATAGAATATTTATTCATTGTCATCTAAAGCAAAATATAGCCCCGAGCTTCCTTCGCAGAATCCCTACGGGAAGCTCGGGGAACTTAAGGCCCAAACTACAAATTGGGCTTTAGCCCAATTTTAGGCTAAAGCCTGATTATAGGAGAGGGGATTCAGTGTTCCACGAGCTTCCACAGGATGCTGCGCAAAAAGCTCGTGGCTATAAAAACACTGTAAATCTTAATGAATTAAAAAATTACATTGAATTTTAAAGACATAAAAATACCATCGAAAAGAAGTATTTCTTTATTATTATCTCAATGCTGAGTTCTTATGGCCATAAAGTAATACTAAATTCACTAATATATAAAGATTGAGCAACACTTTCTTTATTGCTCCGGTTTTAAATAAACCTTGTGAGCTGCAATATGCGCTATTTTGATTAAATATTCTTATGATTTTCATTTTCACACAGCCTCTGGAATTTGTGGGCTATTCGCAGGCCGTCCCTTGCGGGACGGGTCTTTCCGCCGGGGTTTCTTCCCCGGCTAACTTCTTACGAGCGCGTTGCGTTCGGTAGGTTGACCGACGGTGAATCAATCCATTCAAAAACATAGAGATTCTTCGCTCCGCTGGCGCTTCGCTCAGAATGACAGGGATGGAGGGTTGGGATTGCTGTTATTCTGAATCCCGCAAATGGAGGGGTGAAGAATCTCCTTCGGATGAAGAGAATGAATATCTAAGATTCTTCGCTCCGCTGGCGCTTCGCTCAGAAAGACAAGGGGAGAGGTGTCTCTGTCATTCTGAACCCTCGCTTGTAGCGAGGGTGAAGAATCTTTTTCGACTGGAACGGAGGGGAGGAGAAATTCTTCGTCGTCCCCCGTTGCGGGACTCCTCAGAATAACAGGGAGTGTTTTTGGTTTTCCGAATACCCCCGCAGGCGAAAAGATAAGAGATCGAGCAAAACTCGTATATCCCATTTTCACCAACGTAACACACTTCTTTTAAATATGACCAAAATGGAAGACCTCTTCGGATTTGTAACCTTGCCCCGGGACGGTGAATCAATTAGATATACTTTGTTCAAAAAAAAGAGAAAGGAAAAATTATGGCAGAAGTAAAAATATGGTACAATCCCAGATGCCGAAAAAGTCGAGAAGGTTTGCAGTATTTGCGCGATAAAGGAATCGAACCGGAGATTTACGATTATATCAAGGAAGGGATTGATCCGGATGAGCTGGCGCAGGTGATTCGGATGAGTGGGCAGCCTTTAAAAGATTTCATCCGGCGGAATGAGAAGGAATACAAAGAGCTGGGTTTAAAGGGAAAAGATTTGACGGTGGAGGAATTTGCCCGCATTGCTGCCGAGCATCCCAAATTGCTGGAGCGTCCCATTGTGGTTAAGGGGGACAAAGCAGTGCTGGCGCGTCCCGCTGAGAAAATCGAGGAAATCCTCTAAAACACCACATTTTTCATAAAAAAAGCGGGGTTTTAAAGCCCCGCTTCACTTTTTGATGCGGTATTTACTGCGTATTTCCGCTTCTGCCTGAAACCAATCCGCCTGATCATCCCCGTGAATCCCCCCGCGGGACTGGTAAAGCTCGTAAGCCCGCTCGCGAACCAGCTGCTCAAACTGTTCGGCAGTAACGGATTTCCGGCGCGTCCGCCGTTTGGTTGTGGTTGCCATTGTGACACCTCCTGTAATTTTAGTGGAACATGGGTCGAATAAATTGCGCCAATGATACGGCATTTTTATTCCCAATGCAACTAAATTTTTTAGTGAAACGGTAATCCGGTTAGTTTTTATTCGCTCTTAGCCGTGGCACAATCTGGCGCAATGCTTCTAAAACCATATCCAGTTCCTCGAAACGGGTGTATTTCCCCAGGGAAAAACGGATGGCGGACTGCCGTTGCCATTCCGGGAGTCCCATGGCTTTTAACACATGGGATTGTTGAATGCTGCCGGAGGAACAGGCCGACCCGGCAGAAACGGCTATACCGGCAATGTCCAGGTTGAGGAGCAGGGAATCGCTGCTGCATCCCCGGAAAGAAAGATTGATGATGTGTGGCAGGTGCTGCTCGGGATGTCCGTTTACCACCACATCTTCGATATGGGCATGAATTTGCTCCAGGAAGTGTTCCCGCATCCGGGAAAAGCGTTCCTGTTCACGGGACATCTCTCCGCTGCGAATTTCCACTGCCCGGGCAAAGCCCACAATACCGGGAACATTCTCCGTACCCGGACGTCGATTGCGCTCCTGCCCGCCGCCCAGAAGTAATGGCTGCAGCGCTACTCCCGAACGCACATACAGCAATCCCACCCCTTTCGGCCCATAAATTTTGTGGGCGCTGGCAGAAAGCAAATCCACCCCCAGTTCTTCCGGATGGATGGGAATTTTACCAAACGTTTGTACGGCATCGGTGTGAAATAGCACTCCGGCATCCCGGGTAATTTGCGCAATTTCGGCAATGGGATTCAGCGTGCCAACTTCGTTGTTGCCGTGGATAATGGAAACGAGCACGGTGTTGGGGGTAATGGCTGCTTTTACTGCATCGGGCTGCACCTGCCCGTAACGATCGACCGGAAGATAGGTCACCTGCACGCCGTTTTTTTCCAAATAACGGCAGACCTCCAGCACCGATTTGTGCTCGGTAGCTGTGGTAATGATATGAGGATGGGATTTCTGAGTGGCGCGGATAACTCCCTGGAGTGCCAGATTATTTGCCTCGGTGCCACTGCCCGTGAAATACACGCTGCCTTCCCGCACACCCAGAAAACGGGCAACGGTGCTACGGGATTCTTCCACCGCCAGGCGAGCCTTCTGCCCCTCCTGATGCACACTGGAAGGGTTTCCAAATATTTCCCTGAAATAGGGCTCCATTGCCTGAACCACCTGTTCGTCCACAGGGGTGGTTGCGCTGTAATCTAAATATATGCGCTTCATTTGCGGTCTCCTTTTATTCCTGCCGGGGGAAGTTAGAATGACTTCCGGAGAATTCCAATAAAAAAGCGCCCTTCCGGAAGTGCTTCTCCGAAAAGGCGCTTTTTAAATTGAATGATTGGCAAAAGGATTATTCTTCTGCCATAAAGGGATAGCGGTAATCTCTGGGCGGTACGAAGTTTTCTTTAATTGTGCGCGGGGTAACCCAGCGGATGAGGTTCAGGTAACTGCCTGCTTTGTCGTTGGTTCCGCTGGCACGGGAGCCGCCAAAAGGCTGCTGACCCACCACCGCTCCGGTGGGTTTGTCGTTGATGTAGAAGTTACCCGCAGCGTTCACCAGAATTCGTTCGGCCAGCACAATGGCTTCCCGATCCTGCGCGAAGATGGCACCGGTAAGTCCGTAAGGCGATGTTTCGTCGCACAGGTGCAGGGTTTCTTCGTACTTGTCATCGTCGTACACGTACACCGTCAGCACCGGTCCAAAAATTTCCTCTTCCATGGTGCGGAAATGCGGATTGGTGGTGACGGCAATGGTGGGCTCAATAAAGAACCCTTTGCTGTCGTCGTAACCGCCGCCGTAGATAATTTCCGCTTCATCGGATTTCTTGATGTACTCGATGTAGCTGGTGATGTTCATGAATGCCGCCCGGTCAATCACTGCATTCATGAAATTGGAGAAATCTTCCACATCACCCATTTTAACCGTTTTCAGTTCGCTGAAGAGATAATCGCGCAGGTCGGGCCAGATGGATTTGGGAATGTAAGCGCGGGAAGCTGCAGAGCACTTCTGTCCCTGATATTCGAAGGCGCCGCGAATGAGGGCAACTCCCAGTGCCTCTATATCCGCACTGTTGTGCGCAAATACAAAGTCCTTACCTCCGGTCTCGCCCACAATGCGGGGATACCATTTGTATTTTTTGATGTTCTCGCCCACCGTGCGCCACATGGTCTGGAAGGTGGCGGTACTACCTGTAAAATGAATTCCCGCCAGTTCGGGGGAGTTCATCACCGGTGTGCCCACGGCGCCGCCCGGTCCGGGAATGAAATTAATTACGCCATCGGGTAAGCCTGCTGCCTGGAAGAGTTTCATGATGTAATAGGCGGTGTACACCGCGCTGGAAGCGGGTTTCCACAGCACGACGTTTCCCATCAGTGCTGGTGCGGAAGGTAAATTCCCGGCGATGGAAGCAAAATTAAAGGGGGTGACGGCGAAGATGAATCCTTCCAGCGGGCGATATTCCATGCGGTTCCAGGTGCCCGTTTGCGAATAGGGGGGTTGGTGCTCGTAAATCTGTTTGGCGTAATAAGAATTGAAGCGGAAGAAGTCGATTAATTCGCAGGCGGAGTCGATTTCGGCCTGAAACACATTCTTGCTCTGAGCAAGCATAGTAGCCGCATTCAGCACCATGCGCCAGGGACCGGAGAGCAATTCCGCGGCTTTCAGGAAGATGGCCACCCGATCCTGCCAGTCCATGGCTGCCCAGGTTTTACGTGCCTCCAGTGCTGCTTCAATCGCCATCTGCACTTCTTCCGGGCCTGCCTGGTGGTAGGTTCCAATTACCGTTTGATGGTCGTGAGGCAAAATGCATTTCCCGGTTTTGCCGGTTTTCACTTCTTTCCCGCCAATAATTAACGGAATCTCAATCTGCTGACTGCGTAATTCCACCAACTTTTCTTTCAGGGCTGCGCGTTCCGGCGTGCCCGGGGCGTAACTCTTGATGGGTTCGTTGGGTGGAAGCGGTAACTCAAACTTGGCGTTTGGCACGGTGCACCTCCTTCGTTTTTATGTTCAATTACCTGTATTGATTGCTTACATGCGCTAAAATGTAATGAAATTCACAAAAAATGTCAATTTTTTAAAAAATTTGGGAATATCGCCAGTTGCCTGTTTCTGCTAAACTTTGTGCTGTGAAGCGGTGAAATGGATTAAACCACAGAAGACACAGGAATAAATGAAAAATGAAAAATGAAAAATGTAAAATGTAAAATGTCTACTCGCAGAGTCCTATCAACAGGATCTGGCGGATGGACAGGATCCTTCGGACGGACAGGATGCTGTGCATAAAATGAAGATATGTGCCAATAAATAGAAAGGGCATTTTTTGAGAAGATACTTTGGGAATCAGAGTTGAATCTCTGTATTAGAAAAACCATTGTTTGGCAGGATATGAGGCCAGGAAGTGGCCGTCAGCATTTAGCCCATGGTCTTCAGAGGCTGTGTAAAAATGCAGTGTCAATGGAATATTTATTCATTGTTGTTTAAAGTAAAACATAGCCCCGAGCTTCCAGCTCGGGGAACATAAATCTACACAAAAAATTGGGCTTTAGCCCAATTTTAGGCTAAAGCCTTATTTTGAGAGAGATATTCAGTGATCCACGAGCTAAAGCTCGTGGCTATGACGACACAAAAAGATACAGCATTCTGAAAATATTGTTTTGAAATACAAATACACAAAAAAATATATGCATTGATATATTAATACGGGAATTATAGATTCCGTAGAGAAATGCTTATAATACAAAACTTTCTCACACAGGATCGGTATCCGACTATATCTTTAGTTTTAAACAAATACTATGAGTGGCAATATGCATGACATTGTTAAAATATAATTTTGATTTTCGTTTTTACACAGCCTCTTTTAGCTCGTGGAACACTGAATCTTCCTTCTAAAATTAGGCTTTAGCTTAATTTTGGGCTAAAGCCCAATTTGTAGTTTGGCCTTAAGTTCCCCGAGCTGGAAGCTCGGGGCTATATTTTGCTTTGAACGATAATGAATAAATATTCCACTGATACTGTATTTTTACACAGCCTCTATAAGCTCGGGGCTATGTTTAAAAACTAATGAATAATTATTCTAATATAATAGTATTATTATACAGCTTCTATAAATTCGTGGTAAAAATATACCCCCTCCCCCCATTCATTTCTTCTCCACCAACCGCTCAATTTCCTGATAGAGACGTTCCACCACCTGGTGGGCGGGGATTTTACCCACTATTTTCCCCTGGCGAAAGAGGAGTCCCTCATTCCGTCCCAGTGCCACACCCACATCGGCTTCGCGCGCCTCTCCGGGACCATTGACCGCACATCCCATAACCGCCACCACCACATCACTTTCGATGTGCTGCACCCGCTCCTCCAGTTCGGTGGCAATGCGGATCATATCCGGTGTTTCCAGGCGTCCGCAGGTGGGGCAGCTCACAATGGTAACTCCCGCCCGCCGCAGATGCAGGGTGCGCAAAATCTCCCGCGCCACGGGAATCTCCTCCACCGGATCGCCGGTAAGCGATACCCGAATGGTATCACCAATGCCTTCCGCCAGCAAAGCCCCAATTCCCACCGCCGATTTTACAGTGCCGGTACGCACCGGTCCCGCCTCGGTTACGCCCAGATGCAGAGGGTACTCCACCTGCTGGGCCAGCAAGCGATTGGCCTGAATCATCATCACCACATCCGAGGCTTTCAGAGAGATGACGATATCCTCAAACCCCACCTCCTCGCACACTCGAATATGCTGCAGAGCACTCTCCACCATGGCCTCCGCCGTGGGATGCCCATAGCGCCGCAGAATGGACTTTTCCAGCGAACCGGCATTGACCCCAATGCGAATAGGCACCCCGCGCTCCCGACAAGCATGCAACACCTGCTCCACCCGTCGTCGTTCGCCAATGTTACCGGGATTGATGCGAATTTTGTGCACCCCTGCCTCCAGCGCCAGTAACGCCAGCCGGTAGTTAAAATGGATGTCCGCAACCACCGGAATCTGCACCTGCGGAATGACCTCTTTCAGAGCGCTCGCTGCCCGTTCGTTGGGAACCGCGCAGCGCACAATATCGCACCCCGCTGCCGCTAACTGACGAATCTGCTCCACGGTGGCATCCACATTCTCGGTATAGGTGTTGGTCATGCTCTGGATGGA
>JALXCH010000531.1 GCA_026991005.1 Calditrichia bacterium
GCTTTTCTACTGATGCAATTTGTTGAATTGCTTCTTTAACATCTTCTCCCACGTACTGAAACTTCATTTCCAGCATATCCACAATTACCTTTCGAAGTATTTTTTGTTTACCTTTCAGTTCTCCTTGCTGGATACCCTGCCGGATACCCTGCTGGATACCCTGCTGGATACCTAACTGAATACCTTCCTTTTTCCCTTTCTCATATCCTTTTCGTTCCACCAAAGATATGATAGACACTTTTTTATCCTCCTCTATTTTATACATTTCATCAATTAATTGACTGTCCATCTCCTCCGGCAATTTCATAATCCATTCTATAAACTGAAACAGCGCCGCAATGGTTTCCCGCTTCATTCCCAGCTCATACAATCGAATAAGAAACTCCCTCTTCCAGCGATACCGATCTTCATATGCCCCCTCCGTCTCTATCGTACGTAAATATGCCAATACACCCAGAGCAAAGGAATTTTCCTTGACCTTCTGTTCCACTTCTTCCGGAATATAATCAATGATCTTCACCAGCGGAAATTCAAATGTAACCAGACATCCCCAGAAATCACTCTCATACCGATTGGGACGATAAGAAGGACTCCGGTCCGTTAACACCGCCAGACTAGCAACCTCCTGTTGATACACATCGAAAATGCGATTGCGGTAAATAAACATCCGCTTCGCAAAGTTCTTCTCCCTACCACCCTGCACCTCAATGTGAATCAATATCCATTTCTCCTTCCCATTTTTCAAACACACCTGCACCAGCTTATCCACTATCCGACGTCCCGTCTCGGCTCCCCGCACAATCTGCTGAAATTCCTTATCCAGGAATTTGTATCCACAGGAAAAATCAATATCCGCAGCAATATGGGGGAAGAAAAATTCCATAAATTCCTGAAATAAATGAGTGAGAACTTCCTTCCAGGCAGCATCTTCTGACATGATTCCTCCCAAACGTTTCTTTTATCTTACCAGGTTTTCGTAAAGTATCTTAGCGCTCCGCAGTTTCCGTTGGGTGCAAACAAAATGCATGAAAATCCGAATTGGAGCGAGCGCTGTTCCTCATTCCTCTTTTTCTAAATGCTCCAGAGGGATGGCAACATAATACATTCCACTGGAACGGTAGATTTCTAGAAAGAGGAATTTCTGTTTTTCCTGCAACACCTGCTGGTAGAGCTGTTTAAAAGCATCCAGATTGGGGATGGGTTTCCGGTTTATTTTGCGAACGACATCAACACTGCGCACGCCGTTGCGGTAGGCTGCTTCGCCCCGTTTTACGCCGGAAACATACACTCCTTGGTAGTCGGGCAATTTATGCAGTTCAAATATAGAGCGGGTAATGTTTTTCACCACCATCCCGATTTCCCGGCATTCGAACTCCGGCTGGCGCCGGAACGGTTCCGGTTGCGGAACGAGCTGAACGGTATGGATTTTACCTTTTCGCCAGATCTGGAGGGTGACTTTCTGGTTCACAGGTAATTCGCTAATGATTTTTCGCACTGCCGGGAGGTCTTCCGTGTATTCGGCATGTACGGGGTGTTGATTGATGCTCAGCAACACGTCGCCGGGACGGATGTTAGCGTTACTGGCCGGGGAGAGGGGATCGACGCTGGCAATAAGGACTCCCTGGAGCTCCGGCAGATTCAAAAATTCCCGGTAATCCTTGACGGGCTGGAATACCAGTCCCAGCCAGCTTCGCTGAATCTTTTTCTCCTCCAGCAATCGCCGGGCAATTTCCCGCGCCAGATTAATGGGGATGGCAAATCCCAGATTTTCGGCCAGCAGCACACCACGAGCATTGATGCCCACCACTTCACCATTCAGGTTAATTAACGGGCCGCCGCTGTTGCCGGGATTAATGGCTGCATCGGTCTGGATCCACAAATTGTACGGCGAAATCATATCCCCGCTGTCTTTAAAATAACGGTCGATGGAGCTTACCACCCCCATACTCAAACTGCGCGATAAACCCAAGGGGCTGCCCAGCGCCAGTACAATTTGCCCCACTTCCAGACTGTCGGAATTCCCCAGCGGAGCGAAAGGCAAAGGCTCGTTGCCCCACTCGCTCAAATCCAGTTGCAGCACGGCAATGTCTGTTGAGGGATCGCTCCCCACCACCCGTGCTGGCAGTTTGCGTTTGTTGGAGAGGGTGCAGGTCACTTTTTCGGCATTTTCCACCACGTGATTATTGGTGAGCACATGGCCTTCGGGAGAGAAAATAAATCCGCTACCTGTAACCAGCGTGTGGCGCTTCTCTCCGGTGGTGTAAAAACTAACCACCGGTTCAATGTGAACCAGTGCAGGCATCACCCGGTCTCGTGCCCGAAAGATGCGCGCCTGTAAGTGGGTTTCTTTCTGGGCGGCCTGGGCCCTCAGGAGGAGCGGTAATATCGCTAAAAGCAGGAGGAGATGGATTCGCATGGTTTTTCCGGATTTTATTATCGTTTACCCTGAATTCATTTGCTGGAATATAATACACAGCCCCAGGGGATGCTAATCCTTTGCAACAGAAATGGGGAATGGAAATTCACGAAACTGTGGTTTAACGGCAACTGCTCGTTTATATTTAGTGCCAAAAATAGAAGAGGGTTGCATGTCTCATTTCGAAAATACAGCGGCGCGGGTGGTACTAAAAAAAGGACGCGCCAAATCGGTAAACAACTTTCATCCCTGGGTGTTTAGCGGCGCGGTGGATCGCATTGAGGGGGAATTTGAGCCGGGAGACATTGTTCCCGTTGTGTCCTACGATGGGAAATTTCAGGCAAAAGGGTTTGTCAGTCCTCACTCCCAGATTGTAGTGCGTATTCTCACCTTTCGGGATGAACCGATAGATGAGGATTTTTTTGTGAATCGCCTGCAGCAGGCGCTGGCGTTACGAGAAGCGCTGGTGGCACCCCGAAGCAATGCCTATCGGGTGGTGCATGGAGATAGTGATTTGCTCTCCGGACTGGTAATTGATCGTTATGCAGATGCGGTGGTGGTTCAGCTGGTGTCCCGGGGCGTCAGCCGTTTGCGGGAAAAATGGGTGGAATGGATCGGAGAACTAATTCATCCCCGGCTCATTGTGGAACGCAGCGAAACAGTGGGGCTGGAGCGCGAGGGACTGATCCCCACCCGTCAGGTGCTGTATGGGGAATTGGAAGATGCAGTGGAAATTGTAGAAAACGGGGTGCGCTTCCAGGTGGATTTGTGGGAGGGGCAAAAAACCGGATTCTTTCTGGATCAGCGGGATAACCGGGAGCGTATGGCGGCACTTTCGGCAGGCAAGCGAATGTTGAACTGTTTCTCCTACACCGGTGGTTTTAGCGTGGCAGCCGCGCTGCAGGGGGCTACCACGGTTTCGGTAGAAATCAGCGAAGCAGCTCAGGAAACTGCCCGCACCAATTTTAAACTAAACGGATTAAATCCGGACGAGCATGAATTTGTGGTAGCAAATGTGTTTGAATATTTGCGGAGTATGCAGGAGGAATTTGATGTCATTGTCCTGGATCCACCGGCTTTTGTTAAGAAAAAAGCCAATCTTACCAAAGGATCGCGGGGATACAAAGATATCAATCGCCTGGCGATGGAAAAAATAAAGCCCCAGGGCTTGCTGCTTTCCTGCAGTTGTTCTCACTACGTGGATTGGGATTTATTCCAGAAAATTCTGTTTGCCGCTGCCCGCGAGAGTGGGCGTCAGGTGCAAATCATCGGACGTTTTGGCCAGCCACCCGACCACGCCATCAATATTTACCATCCCGAAAGCGAATATCTGAAATCATTCCTGCTGCGAGTTGTGTAAGTGAACCGAGGCAGAGTCAAAACGGAATTGCTTAGATGTGCTCTGCAAAAGTTCCAATCACCGGTTGAGCCAGACGCTCGTAATCAGCGTACTTCATCTTGATTACTTCCGAATGAGTCGTAGCGTTGAAGCAGATGTCTTCATTTTTCGTGAGAGAGGAATCCACGTATGTGGGTAAATCGTAAATGCGGCCAATGGCAGGCATAGCGCCAATCTCGCATTTGGGAAATAAACTCTCGAATTCATCCTCTGTGGCAATTTCCACCTCGTGAGCATGGGCGACCTGTTTGAACAAATCCAGATTCACCCGATGGGTGGCTGGCAGCACTGCCAGAACATATTTTCCATCCGCTTTTAACACCACGGATTTGGCAAACGATTTCCCCGGCACATGAAGCGTGGCGGCAATCTCCTGCGCCGTGTAAGCTTTGGAGTGAATCATGGTAATGTACTTTACCTGATTCTCATCCAGAAATTCTTTCAAACGCTTTTTGAGGGGCATGATTCCCTCCTTTTTGTTTTGTGTAAATTTAGTTTAAACACCCTTTATTCTATAATTATAGTTACAAAAATTGAGGAAAAATTTCAAGAGTTCCCGGATAAATTTTATTGGTAATCGAAAAAAAATAAAGGTACAGGATATGCCCCTATGCTCTATGCCCTATGCCCTATGCTCTATGCCCTATGCCCTATGCCCTATACCCGCAATCATATCCCAGGGGGATGGCTTCGCCAGCCGATTTGAAAATCTGGACGATTTTCATCCCGAGAGTAAACAGGGACGTTTACGTTTTTCGTCGGGATCATCCCGAGAGTAAACAGGGACGTTTACGGCTTTCGTCGGGAGTATCCCGAAAACAAACCGGAAAACTTGCGTTTTAGTCGAGATATGTCCCTATTTCCGTAATCGCGTCCCCAAGAGATGTCTTCACCTGATGATTTTAAATCCCGGGAATATACAGAGGGGTGTATTCTTTCGACGGCATATAAGATATTTTTTTGCTCGTAAAACTTCCCCCGGTTTTTGCAACATCTCCGTTTATTCTGCATCGAACAATTGTTAAATTCTTAACAAATAAAGAAAACAAATAGGAGAAACACATGGGACATTTATGGCATGGAATAAGCACGGGAATTCAACCGCCGCAGGATATTAATGTGGTGGTGGAAATTCCCAGTGGTTCGAAATGTAAATACGAGCTGGATAAAGTGGCCGGAATCATTCGGGTGGATCGCATTATTGCCAGTGCGGTGTACTATCCCGGCAATTATGGCTTTATCCCCCAGACTTATGCAGAGGATGGCGATCCGCTGGATGCGCTGGTACTCTCGCAAATTAGTTTCTATCCCGGCGTGGTGGTACGCTCCCGTCCCATCGGTGTAATGCGCATGACCGACAATGGCGAACCGGATGACAAAATTTTATGCGTTCCCCTGCACGATCCTCATTTTGCCCAGATAAAAAATATTACCGATTTACCCACCACCATGCTGGAAGAAATTCAGGAATTTTTCCGGGTGTACAAAAATCTGGAGGAAAAGAAGGTGACCATCGAAGGGGTGGAGCCGCTGGAACCGGCCATCCGGTTGATCGAAGATTCCATCACCATGTACAAAAAGAAATTTCTGGGAGCGTGAGTGGAAAGTTCGCCGTCGATGGGCGGAAGGGTTTTTCTTTCTCACTTACGGGAGAAGGGACGTCGGGGGAGTTCGCAGCGCCTCCATCGACGTCCCTTTATTTTTATCATTTCCAGGCTGTTTTATGAGGTTACTTCCAACCTTCCACAATTTTAATCAACGTTCCCGCCTGAAGCGGTTGCTGCAATCCCATTCCATTTATTAAAGCAATGCGCTGGAGTTTTTCCGCTTCCCGAAAACCCCGTTTTTCCAGTTCCTCCCGCAGGGTGTGTTTACGGTTCACCGTCACAATTTTAATCCGAAGCGGTTGAATGTTGAGAATCCGGGAGTTTTTTAATTCATTGAAATGGTCGAATGTGTTCCGGAAGACCGCCCTGTACTTTTTCTCGAACAGGGGCGCTACTGTCATTCCATGGAATACAAACACTTTCCCATCTTTCTGAATGAAATAGGAAAGCAGGCGCATGCTGCCTTCACGGGTGGCCATATTCGAAACCACCTCCTCGGCAGCGAATCGCCCCACGCTGATTTTACGGCGGGAGGCAACCGTGACTTTACTGTTGGTAATAAACGCATCGGCAGCCCGTGCGGGATTATTCTCCCCGGCTAGCGTCATCTGAATCACCGCTTTTTTATCGGGGCTTTGTAATACCACCTGGGTGGGCAGATTGTGCACCTCCCATTTTTCCGGAACAGGGAAGGAAAATTTCAACTCCGGATGGTAAAATTTGCCATTCTGCACAAAGCCCTGCCGGGGATCCTGTCCGAAAACCAATCCATCGATCTTCCGCAGGTAGCGGTTGCGTTCTATTTTAAAGGAAGAACCGCCCACTTTCTTCTGCCATTCCCGCGCCAGAGCGCGAATTTTTTTTACTCGTTCGGCCGGATTGGGATGGGTGGAGAACCAATCCGGTAATCCAAATTGCGGGGATTCGGCAGACATCTTTTGCAGGGTGACGAAAAAGTTTGCCATATGAGTGGCGTCGTAGCCCACTTTAGTAGAGTATTCCACCCCTAGTGCGTCGGCCTGGCGTTCGTCATCCCGGCTGAATTTCAAAAACAGCAAATTCAATCCGAATTCCGCCAGACCGGAAATCTTCCGGAAAGTTTCCGAAAAAGAAGCACCAAGCCCCAGTCCCAGCTGTGCCAGTTGAGCTTTAGTGTATTGCTGTGCCGAATGGCGTGCGGTTACATGCCCGATTTCGTGCCCCATTACCCCGGCCAGCTCCGCCTCGCTATTCAAATACGCCAGAATTCCCCGGGTGATGTACACATATCCTCCCGGTATGGCAAAGGCATTGATGACCGGGCTGTCCAGTAGCCGGAAGGTGAACTTCAAATTCGGGCGATGGGAAACCCGAACCAGCTTCTGCCCCAGATCATTCAAATAGCTTTCCAGTTGGGCATCCGGGTAAAGCCCGTAAACCTGAACCACTTCGGCGTCGCTCTGCTGCCCCAGACGAATCTCATCCGCCTCGCTCAGCAACATCAACTCCTTCTTGCCGGTTACGGGATTCGTCGCGCACGAAATCCAGATCACACTGGCTAATAAAAATACCACATATCGAGTAAATTGAGTAACAAGAAAGGCTCTCATAAACAACCTCATTGTTTAAACAAAATACCTATCCCAGACGATTCGAATTATTTCCTTAAAAATACATAGTATCCGTATAAAAAACAAAATATATTTGAACCGTATTATGGAAAGGGAGGTGCTCGAAGTGGTTCGAGATACTGATGGGCCGGTAATTTAAAACTTCAAAAAGAGAGTACTTCATGAGGGCGATAGGGCGTTTTCTCCTGGGCATCTGGTTCCTCGGCTGGGCGGGAATGGCAACAGCGCAACCGACGGCTCAGGATATTTTCCGGAAATACAAAGATGCGGTTTGTCTGGTGCATTATTATCAGAATGTAGCCAGCAATTCCCGTATTGGCTCGTTTAATAAAATTGAACATTTTCATAATGGAATCATTGTCAGCGATTCCGGTTTGGTGATGGTGAGCAGCGATGTGTATCCGGTAAGTATGGATATTGTTTCCGAAAACGGTTCATTGCTGACGGGACATCCCTCTGATTTTCGGGTAAAGCTCACCGACGGACGGGAATTCCCGGCCGAGTTTGTGGGAAAGGATGATCAGGCCCAGGTGGCGTTTATTCGCATCCAGGCGGATACGGTTTTCCCCTACGTACGATTCCGGAGCGGAACACCTTTACAAATAGGCGATACCATTTATCTGCTGGAGAGGTTACCCAAGCGATACAACTTCGGCTCGGTGTTCACACCGCTGGTGGTGCACGCGGTGGTGGATTTCCCCCGTTTGAAATATCTGGTAAAAGAAACTTCGGTGGTATTGAGCGCCTGTGGCCTGGTGATAAATGCGCGGGGGGAAGCGGTGGGAATTACCATTCAATCCCAACCCCATTTTCGCTTTCGCACTCCCGAGGATTTCGAAGAGTTCCGAACCAGCTTTCTGGAAATTGCTCCGGCGGAGTGGTTTGTGGAGTTAATTCAAAATCCGCCCAGAGTACGGGAGAATCAGGCGCCTCAAAAACCCTGGTTGGGAATTCGCATGCAGGGGTTAACCCCCGAATTGCGTGAATACTGGCAGGTTCCCGCCGAAGGTGGAGTGGTGGTGAATCGGGTGTATCCGAATTCTCCTGCCGAAAAGGCGGGCTTGCAGGAGGGGGATGTGATTCTGGCGGTAAACCACCAGCCGCTTCGGGTGCAGAAGGATGAGGAAACGGCGCAGATGCGGGAGATGATCCACACCCTTCCGCCCGGCAGTGCGGTGGAGCTGAAAATTTTCCGTTCCGGAAAGATTCTTCATAAAAAAGTTATGCTGGAACCGGCTCCCCTGGCCATTGGGGTGGCACCGAAGCTGACCGTACCCGAAGTGGGAGTGGAGCTGCGCGCCCTGACCCGGGATATCCTGCACCAGGAGAATTTGCCCCTGAACTTCCCCGGCGTGTACGTTTACCAGGTGGATCGGGCTTCCCCGGCAGGAATTGCCGGATTGCACATTGGGGACATTATTCAAAAAATTGATGATACAGAAATTTCCGATCTTTCCACAGCTCGTAAGTTTTTTCAAAATCCCCGGAACCGCGCTAAAACCCGCTTTGTGGTTCAGATATGGCGCGATCGGGAAACCCGTTTTATTTTTATCGACTTAAACAGGTGAGAAAATGGCATTTACCTACAAATATCCCCGACCCATGGTAACGGTGGATATGCCGATTTTTCGACTGGGGGAAGCGGGTGTAGAGGTGCTGCTGATTCGGCGCGACCGCCCTCCCTTTGCCGGGAAGTGGGCCATGTGTGGCGGTTTCATCGAAATGGACGAAACCCTGCTGGAATCCGCGCGCCGGGAGTTACGGGAAGAAACCGGGTTAACTAACGTGCCGCTGGTGGCTCTGGGCAGTGCTGGCGACCCGGGGCGCGATCCGCGGGGGCGCACCATCAGCATCGTGTATGCCGGAATTCTGGAGCCGCCGCTTCCCACCGCTCAGGCCGGGGACGATGCCCGGGAGGTACACTGGTTTTCCATCGAAGAGTTACCTCCGATGGCTTTCGACCATCTTCCCCTGCTGCACTCTATTCTGGAGGAATTGCGCTTTCGTACTCTGGAGCGGGGATACGGCGTGGCGTTTATGCCCCGGGAGTTTACCCGGAAGCAATGGGAAGATTTCCTGAACCGCTGGCTGGGCTCTTCCCGCAGCAGCCTCTGGCTTTTAAAGCTCGCCACAGCGCTCCGCTGGGTGGAGGAAGAGGCTTCGGGGAATTTTCGTAAACGGGTAGAAACGGAAACCATCTTCCGCACCTCGTTTTCGCACATCCTGCAAGCCCGGGAACGGGTGGAATTGTTAATCCCGCGGGAGGGGCAATGAAACATCTTTTCTGGTTTTTTGTGGGAATCATTGGTCTGAGCCTGAATTGCAGTAAGAACTACCCGGGCGACCTCCAGCAGTTTTTACTTCCCGGGGAATGGGAAATGGCGTTTAGTTCCCGCCCTGTTTCGCAGGCAGAGGAAGCGGCTTTTCATTCTTACCAGACGGTAAACCTGCCCGCGGCATTCCAGGTACCGGACACCGCCCGAAGCCTCCTGCTGCAACAGCAATTTATGCTTCCCGGGCATTTTCCGGACAAGCAAATTTATCTGGTTCTGGGAAACACGGGCGACAGCTTGCGGGTGTCTCTCAACGGATTTTCCCTGAATACGGATTTTCAAGTGCTGCAGCCAGACCTAACCGGCTCCAATTTGAGTACCCTTCTGGAAATCGACCCCAGCTACCTGCATTTCGGTAAAACCAATCGTCTGCGTTTAATCATGTCTGCCCGGGCGCTTCCGGAAACTTTGCTTACTCCCCGGGCCGGTTTGTATACCCGCTACGGGTATTTGCGCCGCCAGGGGCTGGCAGTAGAACCATGCGACTTTTCCCTGGAGCGCAACCTGCACGCCCTGCTGGAAGATATGGCTCGTGCCTGGAAGGTAAACGATTCCACCGAAATGAAAACCTATTTTTATCCCGATTCTTCCCGTACGGTGGAACCTCCGCCCGGGCTTTTCCAGGAATTGGTCGAACTGAACCGCCGCTACCATCCCGTTGATATTGAATTGTACCGTCCGGAGTTCTTCCGCTGCCCCCGCAAACAGGTGGTGCTGGTGCTGGGGGAATGGCGGTTTCATTTCTCCGATGGCAGTTTGGGGAAACTTCCTTTTCAGTGGCAGTTAATGGAAACCCCAACGGGTTGGCGCATCCTGGGCAAAACCAACATCTGGCAGGGAAGGAAACGCGAATCATGAAACTACCGCAGCCGTTATTCAAAGGAGTTCTCCTCCGGCGTTACAAACGTTTTCTGGTGGATGTGCGTCTGGAAAGCGGGGAGGTGGTCACCGCCCATTGCCCCAACTCCGGGAGCATGAAAGGATGCCAGGAACCGGGTAGTGCGGTGTTGCTTTCCCACAGCGATAATCCCCGGCGCAAACTTCCCTACACCTGGGAACTGGTTAAAGCAAACGGATTTTGGGTGGGAATTAACACGCAGTATCCCAACCGGCTGGTGCGGGAAGCTATTGAGCAGGGCATTGTGCCTGAACTTAGCGGTTACCGGAGCATTCGCAACGAGGTGAATTACGGCCGTGGGAGCCGGGTGGATTTGTTGCTGGAGGGGGAGCAGGGACTGTGCTATGTGGAGGTGAAAAATGTTACCCTGGTGGAATCCGGGCGGGCGCTTTTTCCCGATGCAGTGACCCTGCGGGGACAAAAGCATCTGCGGGAGTTGATGGAGATGGTCTCTCAGGGACACCGGGCAGTTATCTTTTTTGTGGTGCAACGGGCGGATGGGCACATTCTTTCTCCGGCGGATGAGATTGATCCCGTGTACGGAAAACTGCTCCGGGAAGCCGTTGCCCATGGGGTGGAAGCACTGGCATATCAGGCTCGGGTAACTCCCCGGGAGGTTGTGCTCAGCCATCGCATTCCGGTAGTACTGGAGCCAGAAGAAGTGAAGACAACCTCTGTTTAACATGCAAATATTTTTTGGGAATGAAGGTACCTCAGAATCGAGAACGTTTTGCTAAATTTCGGGATGCCCCGTGAGAAGGCGAAGGCTTCTGTTGCGTTTAAGGATAATTCGAATTTTCATAGATGTTTAAATCATTCAGATTTTAAAATGAAGAGGAGGAAGAAAGATGACGGCTTTAAGGAAAATGGCTCTGGTGGCAGGAATGGTAATGCTGCTGGGGTGGAGCTGGGGTTGGGCACAGGAGCACGAGGCAAGCGAGGCTCATGAAACCGAGGAAGACGAAATTGAATGGACTTTCGAGAATGTACCGGCAGGGGAGATTCCCCAGGGGTGGAAGATTGAGGGCACCAATCAGCGGGGGCCGCTGGCTACCTGGAAGGTAGTGGAAGAGCAGGATGCTCCTTCCGGGAGTCATGTTCTGGCACTTACCAGCCCCAATCATCATTCCAGTGGTACGTTTAATTTGTGCTGGACAGATAAGGTACAGTTCCGCGATGGGGAAATTGAAGTGCAGTTCAAAGCCAACAGTGGCAAAGTAGATCAGGGAGGTGGAGTCATCTGGCGGGCGAAAGATAAAAACAATTACTACATTGCTCGCTACAATCCCCTGGAGGATAATTTCCGCATTTATTATGTGAAAAACGGTGTGCGGAAGATGTTGGCCAGCACCCAAATTAAGCTTCCCGCTCATCAGTGGCACGAGATGAAGATTGAACACAAAGGAAATAAAATTCGGGGTTATCTGAACGGAAAGAAGTTGCTGGAAGTGAGGGATAATACCTTTCCCGAAGCCGGTGGAGTCGGTTTATGGACGAAAGCCGATGCGGCAACTTCCTTCGACGATTTTGAAGTGGAATTTAAATAATTTACCTTCCTGCACATTAACACTGGTTTTTTCCCGGGCCAGGGTACCGGAGGGAATACTCCGGTGCCCTGCTTCTCTCCGGAATCAATTCTTTTTACATTTTCTGGTGTATCATGGGAATATGTGTGTATATTCCTTCTCTGGATAGAAGGGAAAGGTTGAGCCCATGAAGACAGCTCTGGTTTTAGGTGCCGGTGGAGCACGCGGCCTGGCGCACATCGGAGTCATTAAAACGCTGGTGGCCGAGGGTTTGCAACCGGATTTAATTGTGGGGAGTAGTATAGGGGCGATTATTGGAGGGATGTACGCCCAAACCAAGGATATCCGGTGGGTAGAAAATCGAGTGCAGGAATTTTTCCGGAGCCACGAATATGCCGATTTACGTGTGGATGTTCTGGAACGCCGCGGAAGCGATAAACACGAAAATGATTTCCTCCACCAGATTGCTCGAAATCTGGTGA
>JALXCH010000532.1 GCA_026991005.1 Calditrichia bacterium
ATTGCCAGTATCTGGAATATCATTACCAGAACGACCAAATTCTGGCACGGCGGCATCTGTTATTGCGCGATCTTTCCAACCAGGTATTCATTTCCGGAGAGCAGGGGGAATATCTTCCGGAAAAGGAATTTGCTTACATCCAACGGCACTCCCATCTCTGGAAGGTGGACAGCACCGGTCACGATACGCTTCACATCTATGCCCGAAAGCTGATTTATCGTTTTGGTGAGGAGAAAGAGGCACTTGCCCGGGATTCGGTTTACATTCGTCAGGGAGAATTAACGGCAACCTGCGATTCCGCTTTTTATCTGGTAAAAGAACATCGGGTGAAATTGCTGGGTAACCCCCATGCGCTTTATCGGAACAATGAAATGTTCGGCAAGACCATGGCGTTGGTATTGGATAGCCTGGAGGTGCGCGAAGTGCAGATTCGGGGAAATGCCCTGGCGGTGTCGGTAGCCGATTCCCTGCGGAAAAAGGAAAATCGGTTGTCGGGAAAACAACTCGTCATGTATATTGAGCAGCGTCAATTGCGGGAGATTTGCGCTTTTACCGAGGCGCGCAGTCAATATTATCTGGAAGAAGAAGGTGAAGCGCGCGGGGTTAATGTGGCTACGGCTGATACTATCAGAGTGTATTTTACCAATCAGGCGCTGGATAGTATTGCAGTAATTGGTGGAGCAGAAGGAACCTATTATCCCGAAAATTATCAGGGAGATATTCGCTGAAGATGACAGATTCCATGGAGCAGAAACAAACCCATTCGTCTTTGTTGCACACTAAAGACCTGGTGAAAATTTACGGAAAGCGCCGGGTGGTGGATCGGGTGAGTTTACGGGTACGCCAGGGCGAAATTGTGGGATTGCTGGGACCCAACGGGGCGGGAAAAACCACTTCCTTTTACATGATTACGGGAATGATCCGTCCCAACTCGGGGCAAATTTTTCTGGACGATCGCGATATCACCCGTTTGCCCATGTACAAACGGGCTCGGCTGGGAATTTCCTATCTGCCGCAGGAACCTTCTATTTTCCGCAAACTCACTGTGGAAGAGAACCTTCTGGCCATTCTGGAAGTGCTGGGATATTCCCGTGCCGAACGCCGCCGTCGCGCCGACGAATTGATGGAGGAATTGGGGATTACTCACATCGCAAAAAATAAAGGATACAACCTTTCGGGAGGGGAGCGTCGCCGCACGGAAATTGCTCGTACTCTGGTAACCAATCCCAAATTTATTTTGCTGGACGAACCCTTTGCCGGAGTCGATCCCATTGCGGTGCAGGATATCCAGAACATCGTAAAGAAGCTAAAGGATAAAAACATCGGGGTACTTATTACCGATCACAATGTACACGAAACCCTGTCCATTACCGACCATGCCTATTTGCTGTTCGAAGGAAAAGTGCTCAAGGAAGGGGATAGTGAGTATCTTGCCAACGATCCCGAAGCCCGCAAATTGTATCTGGGCGATAAATTTCGACTCATCCGCGAATAAGAATTCTTTTATTGAAATATCTCTCTTTAATCGTTAACCATTGTGCAGGAATTAAAGGGTGCCGAGATGAAAATCCTCAAATACTTTCTGGGTCTTTTGTTGATGGTGTGGCTGGCATTCTTAACTTTTGGGTACATTTTACCCACGGCGGAATATCAAGCGGAGGTAAGGGTAGATCGTTCCGTAGCGGAGGTGTTTTCTTTTGTAAAAGAACCCCGGCATTGGCCGGAGTGGTTGGGTGGAGTGGTCAAAGTTCAGCCGCTACCCGAACGTGGAATCCAGGGAGGTGATCAGTTTACCGTGGAGGTAGAAGATCGGGGAAACCGGATGACGCTGCGAGAGACCATTGTAGAGGTTCGACCCAATCGCCGGTTTGTGTATCGGCTGGATGCGCCCAGAATTCAGGGGGAGGTGGAGATGTCTTTTTACCCGGAAGGGGATGCCACCCGCATCCTTATGAAAGGAAGCTTCCGGGGTAAGGGATTGGTATGGCGTTCGGTCGTTCCCTTCATGAAAAATCCACTGGAAAAACAAGCGAACAAGGATTTACAAAAGCTAAAAGAAATTCTTGAAAAATAGAAAGCTTAACCATAACGAAAAGTTCTCTTCTAACTGATAAATCAGGCTAAAAAGGATTTTTTTCTACAGAACGATAGAACCCTCAAAGATTTCTGTTGGGAAAGCTCCCCTTAAATATTCAAATCGGGAATCCACTTCATGTTCAACCGTTAAAGGAAATTTGTAGATCGTCGAATTATTAAAGTGAAAACGTTTTATTTGCAGGGAGCAGTCTTTGGAATTCAGACAATTAAACATGAACCTGGCAACTTAAAATACAGGGGACTAAACCAATGCATCAATCTCATTTTCACAATATGATTTTATATTCTTATCTTGGAGCTTCTGCCGTGTGGCTTGTTTTAATAATTGCTCACGCCCCCACGATTGTGATGATTATTGCAGCAATTGCTATGATTTTACCGGGAATCTATTTCAATCGGAATCTTAAAAATTATCTTTCTCGTCTTCACCAGCGAATAAGGGTATTGCGAGAGGGGAATTTCGCTCTGGCCAGAAAAGGTGACACCGCAGGCAATGGACAATTAAATAAAATGGTAGATGATTTAACCACTTTCTACGAGAATGAAATGTTTCGAATTATCGTGGAAGCCGAGAGAATCATTTCCATTTACAACGAAATGCAGGTAATTATTGACGATTTTTTACACAAGGCCGAAACGATGCAGCAAGTCTCTACCAGCGTGGCTTCCTCCACGGAGGAGATGAGTGTCAATACAGAAGCGGTATCGCAAACGATGGCGCAGGTGGCAGACAGTATGGAGAATGCTTCTTCCCGAACCGGTGAGATGACCGAGACCATACAGGATATTTCCCGCAATGCTGACGAAACCCGGAAGATTGCTCGTAATGCGGTAGAGAGTGTCGGTGAAGCCACCAGTAAAATAATGGAGTTGGAAAACAAATCTTCGGAGATTAGCAAAATAATTGGTTTTATTGAGGATATCTCCGAGCAAACCAAGTTGCTGGCGTTTAATGCGACGGTGGAAGCAGCTCGGGCGGGAGAGGCCGGTAAGGGATTTTCGGTAGTAGCAAACGAAGTTAAAGAACTGGCTAACCAAACAGCTCAGGCCACTGAAGATATTAAGCGGAGTATTATCGAAGTTCAGCAGTTTTCCAACATTGCATCGAAAGAAATTTTGAAAATCAATGACATTATTCATCAGGTAGAGGAAAAGATTTCTTCTATCGCGTTAGCTGTGGAACGCCAGGATATGACGACACGAGAAATTTCCCAGAGTATTGCCAACATCAATTCAGGGTTTAGTGAAGTGAAACAAAGCATTTTCGAGGTGGCAAATGCTGCTCGATTGATTGCCAGTGATATGGAAAAAATCAGTTTCGGTTCCAAACAGATGCTGGACGATAGTTTAAATATTGAGTCCGAAATTAAGGGGCTGGTAGATGTAGGGAAAAAGCTGGAAAGTTTTGCGAATAATTTCCATTTTTCAGAACGCTTCAAAAAGCAAATTGATGAAATGGTACAGGTAGCCAAATTGCTTCAGGCCAGGGAGAAAGATCATTTAATATGGGTAAAGAAAGTGCAGAATGCCATTGTCGAAGGGGCGCAAACCATAGATGTGCAAAAAGACCCCGCAATGTGCGCTTTTGGAAGATTCCTGAATAGCCCTGAGCGTAGAGCATTGGAGAAAAACAATCCTGCTCTGCAGGA
>JALXCH010000533.1 GCA_026991005.1 Calditrichia bacterium
GGGACACATTGCGGTTGGAGAAAAAGTACTGCCTCTACGGAAACGACATTGATGAAACCACCACCCCTCTGGAAGCGGGACTGGGCTGGATTACCAAGCTGGATAAAGGCGATTTTATCGGACGTGAGGCACTTCGCAAACAGAAGGAAGAAGGAATCCAGCGAAAATTAATGGGATTTGTGGTGGAAGGTAAAATGATTCCCCGACATCACTATCCAATTCTTAAAAATGGCACGGAAATTGGACACGTCACCAGCGGATGTTATTCTCCTATTTTAGAGAAAAATATCGGTCTGGGTTATGTCAATATTCAGTATGCTCACGTTGGTGAGGAGATTGAAATTTCGGCAAGAGGGCGAACTGCACCGGCTAAAATTGTGAAAACGCCTTTTGTGTAATAACCTAAAAATTGTTCTGATTTTACCGGGGGAAACGAAATTTTTTCGTTTCCCTTTTCTATTTCTGAAAGGGACTAAAAAATTGATGGAGGCAATAAATTTCCCAATTTTCTGCTAAAAATTCTGGTAAATTGCTTTTCTTACCGCCTGGAAAGCAGCGCATCTTTATTCCATAGAAACAGAAGTCTATTGATATAAGTTTATGAATGAATTATATTTGTTGGCACTAAAATTTTGTCTGGAATGAAGTTTATTTATCGAAGAAAAAAGAATAAAAAACGGAAAACATCGGCTTCCAATCGGGATTCTCATCCCCGCTCGTCTGTTCGGAACGAAGTGTACGGTCTGTTGTTGATTGCGCTGGGAATTTTACTCACGCTGGCACTGGTATCGTATCATCCGGGCGATCCCACTGGTTTTCTGGACGAGAATAACATCTACCGGGTTAAAAACTGGCTGGGAATTGCCGGGGCCACCATCTCTGCACCGTTATTCCAGTGGACGCTGGGATATCCGGCGTTGATTTTTCCGTTGTTAATAGGGCTGGCGGGTATTTACTTACTTCTTCAACAACCCCTTCGGAAACTGCTTCGTTTTTCCATTTTAAGTACCCTCTGGGCGTTCATTGTTTCGGTGGGATTGGTATTACCGCGTTCCATACACACGCTGGGGAATCTGGAGGTGTTCTATCCCAGCGGTTTTATTGGCGGGGTCATAGCTGTGTTTCTGGTACGGTTTTTCAGTCCCATTGGTGCAGCTCTCCTGTATGGAGTTTCGGTATTAATTCTTGCGGTGGTGAGCTTCCGGTTGCGCATTTCTTCTGTGCCGGTGTTTGTGTACACCTCACTGATTGCTGCTGTCCGGAGGTTGGGAAAATTAGTGCAGGGAATTCATTTACCCCATAAAAAGAAGATACAAAAGAAACCGGCACCAACTAAAAGAAGCCCCGAAATTGAACGAACGGAAGAAATACCCGGGGAATTGGAACAACCTGAGTTACGCCCAGAAGAGCAAATTTCATCAGTAGAAGAATCCATCGAAATTATCCATACTGAAGAGGAGGAAGAACCCGAATCCGCGAAAATTACGGAGGAGCAGGAGATTTCCGGCACTTCTGAAGAGATAACGGAAAAAACATCCGGTGAATTGGGATTCGAAGTGCAGAAAGTCCACAAAGAAAAGGAACTGGATTACGATTCCCTGGTACGGGATTCTCTCTCCCGCTATCAGTTTCCTTCCACGGATTTGCTGATTGAGCAGCCCCAGAAAGATTACCATCTCTCGGAAGAAGAGTTAAAGGGAAATGCCCGATTGCTGGAAAATACCCTTGCCGATTTTGGAGTAAAAGCCACGGTTACCCGGGTGGTGGAGGGACCGGTAATCACGCTTTACGAAGTAAAACCGGCGCAGGGGGTGAAGATCAGCAAAATCACCAACTTGCAGGACGATTTGGCTCTGAATATGCAAGCACGCGGTATTCGCATTATTGCCCCCATTCCGGGAAAAGCGGCTGTAGGTATCGAAATTCCCAATCGGAATCCTTCCATCGTACATTTCCGCTCCATTGTTCGTTCGGAAACATTTATCAATTTTCAGGGAAATCTGCCATTGGGGATGGGAAAAACCATCTCCGGGGAGGTGTATGTAGCAGATCTGACCAAGATGCCCCATTTGTTGATTGCCGGAGCAACCAATTCCGGGAAAAGTGTTGGCATCAATACTATGATCGCCAGTTTGTTGTACCGCATTCCTCCCAGCGATTTAAAATTTGTGATGATTGATCCCAAAAAATTGGAACTTTCCATCTACGCCAAATTAAAGGATCATTACCTGGCAACCTGTAAAGAGCTGGACGAGATTGTCATTACCCATCCCCAGAATGCAATTATGATATTGCGCAGTGTGGTAAACGAAATGGAAGAGCGTTACGATAAACTGGCCAATCTGGGAGTGCGGGAAATCACCCATTACAATCGTAAAGTAGAGGAGTATTTACAAAAGGGAGAGCATCCGGAGAATCTGCGCAAACTTCCTTACCTGGTGGTTGTTATAGATGAGCTGGCGGATTTAATCCTCTCTGCTACCCGTGAAGTGGAAGAGCCCATTACCCGTCTGGCACAAATGGCACGCGCCGTAGGTATCCATCTTATTGTTGCCACGCAACGGCCGTCGGTGGACATCCTCACCGGCTTAATCAAAGCAAACTTCCCGGCACGTATTTCTTACCAGGTTGCCACCCGTCCTGATTCTAAAACGATTCTGGATATGTACGGTGCAGAGCAACTCATAGGCCGGGGCGATATGCTCTTCCTGAGCCCGGGCAGCATGAAGCCCATCCGATTACAAAATCCTTTGATTACCACCGAAGAGGTGGAGCGCATCATTCGACACATCAGAAAACAACCCAAATTCCCTCCTTACGAATTGAAACTGGTGCGATCTCGCACTACCAACGGACCCGGATCGGCAAAAGCATTCGAGCGAGATGAATTGTTTGAGAAAGCGAAAAAAATAGTGATTCAATATCAACAGGGCTCTGTGTCTCTGTTGCAACGGAAATTGAAAATTGGTTACTCTCGGGCGGCTCGTATTGTGGATGAATTGGAGGAAGCCGGTATTGTGGGACCCATGAAAGAGGGAAAAGCCCGTGAGGTTTTAGTCTCTGAATATTCACCTGAAGATTAAGGAGAAGCATATGCGATATAAAATAGTTTCGATACTTTTAGCAGTTGTAGGATTACTTTTAGCGGGAACCAATGTGGAAAAAATCATCAAGAAAATCCAGAAAAAATACAAAAATATTTCCGTTATGAAGGTGGATTTTAAACAAATAAGCGAATTTAAATTAACAGGAATTAAAAATGAGATTTTTGGCACATTATATTTAACCCAGAATGATAAATTCAGGCTCGAAACGGAAGACCAGGTTATTGTAAGTGATGGTAAAACGTTCTGGCGTTACAATAAACTGGATAACCAGGTTCTCATCGATTATGCCAAGAAATCGCAGCAGGATGTTTTTTTAAACAATTTTCTTTTTCAAATAAATGATTTATATTATAGTCAGGTTGTAGATGAGTTCAAAGAAAAAAATCATAAAATATACGTAGTGAAATTAACTCCCAAAAATCCGGATGAGAGTTTCTTTCAGTATATCAAAGTATGGATTCAGGATAAAACCTGGTTACTAAAAAAAGTGTTGTATGTGGATTATAACGATAACGAATCTGTGTATGAAATTGAGACACTGGAAATAAATCCCCCCGTTACTGATAAAACGTTTACTTTTCAGATTCCTGAGGGAGTGGAAGTTGTTGATCTACGATAATATATGCTTAAGTATTTTG
>JALXCH010000534.1 GCA_026991005.1 Calditrichia bacterium
TTCTCAAAATTCTTGTCCTCAATCTTTCCTCATCTTTTAAAGTCCCCATCGTTCCCCACATATCTCCGGAATATCTTAATTTCTTTTTGGCATTGGAAACACCAATCTTTTCGTCTAAATTCTTCCGGCTGTAATTTTATCATTTTTAACATAGGAGGAGTTTTTATGAAAACATTTTTCATCCTGATGATTTCAGTATCATTGATGGTATGGGGGTGTGGGAAGAAAGAAACTTCTCAGACCCAGAAACCAGCCACCGCGCAAAAAGAGGCTTCTACCCAACCGGCTGAGGCTCAGGTAGGCGTGGCAGTGGAAAAACCCCATCAGATTCCAGAGGACCAATTTACCACCACCCCCAGCGGTTTGAAGTATGCGGACATCGTAGTAGGCGAGGGTGAACAGCCGCAAAAAGGAGACATTGTGGTTGTGCATTATACGGGCTGGTTAACGGACGGAAAACGTTTCGACAGCTCTGTGCTACGGGGAAAACCGTTTAAATTCCCGCTGGGAATGCATCGCGTAATTGCTGGCTGGGACGAAGGAGTTGCCAGTATGCGTGTAGGTGGTGTACGCCAGTTAATCATCCCGCCGGAATTGGCCTACGGAAGCCGTGGTGCCGGTGGGGTAATCCCTCCTAATGCCACCTTGATTTTCGAGGTACAAATGCTGGGGATTGAAAAACCACAGCAGAAATAAGCATTTTATTCCTTTAAATGAATGGAAAAGGAGGCTCCTAACCGCCTCCTTTTTTGTTTTTAATAAATTTGCATGATTTATGCATTGCAAGTTGAGCGGGATATCGTTTAAGATCTTTCAGTATTTTTCATGCATTTTTCGGTTTTCTGATTATCCATAGGACCTTGTCCGAATAAGAACTTTTCCCCGGTGTATCAGTTTGGATGGAATGAGTGACCGCAAATCGATACTGAATTGTCGTTCCACAAAATTTTAAATTCCAAATTCCAAATTCCAAATCCCAAATTCTAAATCCCAAATCCCAAATCACAAACAACATAAAAACAAACTCCAGAGCACAAAATCCACATCCCAAATGGTTTGGCAGATTTTTTAATCAATTTAAATTATTTTCATTCGTGCTTATTCTTGTTATTCGTGGTTAATGATTCCAGAGGTGCTGATGACCAGAGTAAGTTGTGTAGCCCGGCTCTCTAAGGCGAGCTATAATCTGTCATTCTAAAGAATCCTGCAACGTTGGACGACGAAAAATTTCTGACGCACCACGTCATCCAGATGAGATTCTTCACCCCCGCCTGTGGCGGGGGTTCAGAATGACAGAAACACCGCCCCCTGTCATTCTGAGCGGAGCACCAGCGGAGCGAAGAATCTCTTTCTGTATTGCATGGAATGTTTTTTCTTCGTATCAAGATAAGGCAACTTTAGATGCTACTACTCTAAAATTACAAATCCAAAATTCCCAAAAAACAAATTCCAAATCACAAAACGCAAATTCCAAACACTCAATTTCAAATTACAATTTCCAGGAAACAAATATTTTTTCATTCGTGTTCATTCGTGTGATTTGTGGGCAAAGTTTCTTTTTTCGGCCACTTCGTGGCCTCGTACCCTGCCAAGCTGATAGTTTTTTAATCCAGAAATTTTATTCGATTGTCCCGGAGTATCTGGTCAAAAAAATCCTATTGATACCAAACCCAATTGTAGATCCTTTATTTTTAATTGCTTAAAATATTCTCTGTGTTTTCTGTGTCTTCTGTGGTTTTACTTAGGATCAATATCCGACTGGGGTTTAAGGAGAAATTAATCTTTGCCTTTTCTGTTCCGAAGCTCCTGACGCTGGAGTTTTCGCAGTAAACGCTGCTGCCGATGCTGCAAGCTTTCCCGAAAGCGCAAAAGATTCGCTTTCCGCTCCAATTGTTCCAGCAAATCCATATACGCCAGCGCCTGATTCACCACCTCCAGCGCTGCTTGGTAATCTTTCTCCCGATGTTCGTAATATTTCGCCAGCTCCTCGATAGCACCCGGATGGTCCTGGCGGGTTTCCCATAAACGTTGCAGCATCCGGCTGGCTTTCTGCGTTTCCCCCTGCTTCTTGTAAATCATCGAAAGTAAAAACATGGCTTCCTCGCCAATCCGGTTGTGACTCTGGGTTTCCACCAGCAGTTGCAGCAAGGAGAGCGCTTCATCAAAATATTTGCGCTGATAGTAAAACCGCGCCAGGGAGATCACATCATGGGGCGAACGCAACCGGCGCTGCGGTTCCCGCGAGACGACATCCAGCTCCAGAGCCAGCAAAATCATATTGACAATGTCGTGAAAATTGTGTTCCAGCACATCGCGCAGGAGCAACGCCTCCCGCTTGCGAATGTATTCAAAATAGACCTGAGGAATCAACTCTCCGGGAAGATCGGCAATGCGGCTCTGCCCCAGAATATGTTTTTCCAGATTCTGCAAATCACAGCTTCCCAGACGCTGTTTCCACACCCGGCGGGCGGCATGAAGCACATCCAGATGGTGCAGCTCCTCCAGAACGGTTTCCATCCGATTCAACACAAATCGATTACGCAACAAAGGGATATCGAACGACTTCCCATTAAAACTCACAATAAACTGATGTTGCAACAGAGCATTTTCCACCTGCTTGAGCAACAACCACTCGTGCTGAAAATCCGGAAGCAAATACTGCCGCACCACAATATGATCCACCTCGATGTGTCCCAATCCCACCAGAAAAGCATAAGTGCCAGTTCCCCCTGCCAGCCCGGTGGTTTCCAGATCGATAAATAGCGTCTGCCACCAGTTTATTTCCTCCACCTCCTCCATGGCAGCCAGTTTGAGAATGTGCCTGCTTCTAAATCCATCTTCCTGAAGCAATCGAAACGCATCGTTCCGATAAACAGGATAGTAATTCTCCTTTAAAATAATAAAAGAATTCCCCTCGCGGAGAATCCTGGCATCCAGTTCCCGCTGAAACGCCTCTACCCAATCCTCCGGAATTTCCACTTCCGGGGGTTGTTCCGGCTTCTCTCCCAACTCTTTATCCAGCCGCATCAATCGGGATTTAATGTCCATGAGGTTCTTTAATGTATTTTCTTTACCGTACATTTAACAAAGTAGAGAATTTCGGAAGGTTAGAGTGACGAAGCAAACTCTAATATTTCTTTTGTAAAAAATGTATTGGAAGAAGTAAGTTGTTGCCCTTAGGGGAAAGGAAATTGCTTCACTCCACTGCGTTTCGCTTGCGTAGTGGAATGCATGGGATATGTAAGAAGTCCTCTGCAATATCATCGGGTAGTATTTTACCTGAAGTAATGATTTTCGAACCCCGGTCATAAATTATTAAGTATGGAAATTATTCTAACGACCGGGATACTTTTTCCAGATCTTAAGACTGATTATCACTTTGGTTAATCAGGTACTATTATTTAGCGGATTAACACCATTTTTCTCGTTTCCCGGATGCTCTTCCCCGATAATCGGTAAAAATAAATTCCGCCGGGTAAATTTTCTCCGTTAAAATCTATAAAATATGCACCGGCAGGATGATACCTGTTAATTAACGTTCTCACCAGACGACCGGTAATATCGAAAATTTCCAGTTTTACTTTTTGGGGATATGGCACATAATAATTAATTCGGGTACTGGAATTGAACGGATCAGGATAATTTTGAGCGAGATAAAACCTATTCTCCTTTATTGATAAATTTTGAATGAAAGTAAGGGGTTTATTCCAGTGAGCAAAAGAGTGAGATGGTTTATTAC
>JALXCH010000535.1 GCA_026991005.1 Calditrichia bacterium
AGGGTGATGAAAAATTCGTTGGTAAACACAATGCCCTGGGCAGCCAGCGTGCGGAAGAGCGATTTAGCAATGTCGGTAGCCATTTTTAGGAGTCCCGCTTCCATATCGTTCCAATAAATTTGCTGATGTTTGTGCTCGTAGGTTTTGGCAATATCCACCTGAGCAATCCGATGCAGGGCCGTGTTGCGGTGAACTTCCGAAAGCACACCAATTTCCAGCCCCCAGTCCGAGGGAATACGCATGCGCTGCGCCAGTTCCAGGCTCATGGTAAATTCCCCGGCCAAAATGTAGCGGAAACTGTCCAGATATTCCAGAAAATCCAGTGCTCCCAGCATGGTCTTCAGGGCACGAATGAGAGGTGTCACAAAGAGCCGGGTAACTCGACCGTGCATTCGGTTCGAAACCCGGGAATAGTATCCTTTGCAGAAGTCGAAAGGGTGCGTGGCGTGCATCATGGGATACACCAGACGCGCCAGCAGTTCGCGGGTGTAATTCCGGATGTCGCAATCGTGCAATGCAATTACGTTGGACTGCCCTTTGGCCAGCACATATCCGAAAGCCATCCAGCTCTGGCTTCCCTTACCCTGTTCGCCAATTTCTATTCCAATTTTTTCCAGATGTTTGTAGAGGTTTTTCATGCGGGGGCCGTCGTTCCAGATGATTCTCCAGCGCTGGGGCAGCACCGAAAAGAATTCCCGAGCATGCTGAAATTGCTGCTCATTCATGCGGTACATGGTGATGACGATTTCATTAATGTAATCCACCTGTTTTAGCTCTTTTACGATATGAGGTAAGGCAGGACTCTCCAGTTCGGAATAAAGGGAGGGCAATACCAGTGCCAGTCGTCGCTTCATAGCATTTTCCACCAGCTCGCGTTCCAGTTCTTCCAGCGAACGATCCGTTAAACGATGTAAGGTAACAATCTGTCCGTTTTGAAAAAAATCTGACATGCCTGCGTCTCCGGTAAGATTTGTTCTTTTAAAAACCTGATTTCTCTTTTAATAAAATAAGTTCTGAGAACGTTTTTTCAAATAGAGTTTTTTATTTCAAGGATGGGAAATAAAAAATGACAGAAAAAACTGAAGAACCGAATTAACGTTCGCAAAAACCACCTGGAGGGAACAGAAAAATATTCTTCCATTGCAGAATGTTGGAGTTCATTGCAAATAATAATCATTTCCCCGGAACAGCATTGTCCCCCCAGGCTCATCGAGTTTGTTTAATAATAGGCGATGGAGAATGGATTTCTCTCCCGACTCTGGCGGAATTACTCTGAGAGCGGTTTTTTTTGCACCTTTTTCCAATGTTTCGTTTGGATAAAACCATTTTTCTGCCTAAATTTTTACGCCGGAACGAATGAGGAGATGGAGCGCTTGAAAGAGTTTGTTTTCAGTGAAAAAGATATTCAAGCCATCAGTAAAGTCCTGGGGGTAGAGCCCATACAGCGGGTGGATCATTTCCGCTTTGTACTGGAGAACCACAAGGACAAACGGCGGCTTTCCCTGGAAATTTACCCCAACGTGCCCATTGGCGAGCGGCGCGGGAATCTCATCTCCATCTACACCATGAATACCCACATTCAGCTTCATTTCTGCACGGGGTACGTTCCCAGCGGGTCCCTGGGGGAGGTGATTTTTGTAAGCGAATACAAAGGGCGCGTTTCGGGTGTTATTGTGGAAAAAGAAGCCGGCTGCTCGGTGTACAGCAACGTGGATGCCTCCATCCTCTCCGGCGATTTCACCCAGTTGGCGCCGGAGGTGATGATGTCCGGTATTGCCCTTTCCGTCGCCGAACATTTGATCCCATCAGAAGATGAGTAACTCCTTTCACATTCACAAATTTACCGTGGGCGATTTTGCCGTCAACAACTACCTCCTCGTGCCGGATGGCTCTTCCTCAGCCCTTCTCATCGATGCCGGATTTCCGGCACAACCCATTTTAAATTTCCTGAAAGAGCATCAACTGACTCTCAAGTACCTCGTTAACACCCACGGGCACGGCGACCACATTGCCGGGAACCAGGAGGTACTCCGGGCCACCGCTGCGCAGTTGCTGGTGCACGAACTGGAAGTGGATTATCTGCGCGACCCCCGGCTTAACCTTTCTGCTTTTCTGGGATTCGAATTGCGCTCGCCCGAGCCCTCCCGCCTGCTGAGTGAAGGCGACTCCATTGTGCTGGAAACCCTCTCCCTGCAGGTGCTGCACACACCGGGACACACTCCCGGGCACATCACTTTACTGGCGGAAAACCATGCTTTTGTGGGAGATGTGATTTTTCGGGAAGGAATTGGCCGCACCGATTTTCCCCGCGCTTCTTATCAGCAATTGGTTGCCACCATCCGCGAAAAAATTTACCGCCTGCCGGACGATACCGTTTTGCATCCCGGGCACGGAGCGGATACCACGGTGGGATACGAAAAACAGCACAACCCATTTGTGAGCTTCTGATGAACTGGGTGAACCTGGTGGAAAAATACATTCATTTTCTGGCTCTGGAAAAAGGGCTGGCCGATAACACCCTGTTTGCCTATCGCACGGATTTGCTGCGCTACGCGCACTATCTGGAAGAGGCGAAGATTAATTCGGTGGAAGAAATAACACCTTTTCTCCTGCAGCAGTATGTGGGCGAATTGTACGACATCGGGTTAAGCAGCAGCAGCCTGGCACGCAATTTTTCGGCCCTGCGGGGATTTCATCGTTTTCTGGTGCAGGAAGAGGTAACCGCAACGGATCCCACCGAAATTCTGGAAACACCCCGCCAGAAGCGCCATCTGCCGGAGGTGCTAAGTGTGGAAGAGGTGGAGACTATCCTGCAGCAGCCGGATGTAGATACGCCAGCGGGGATTCGGGATCGTGCCATGCTGGAATTGCTGTACGGATGCGGACTCCGTGTGTCCGAGCTCCTGAATCTTCAGGTGAATCAGGTTCTGCGGGAAGAGGAACTTTTACTGGTGCGCGGAAAAGGTTCCAAAGAGCGGCTGGTTCCCATCGGGGAGGAAGCGCTGCACTGGGTCACCGTGTATTTGGGACGGGTGCGTCCACTGTTTACCCGGGGGCCTGCTTCCCGGAACATCCTGTTTTTAAATCAACGGGGGACACAACTCTCCCGCATGGGATTCTGGA
Organism: Calditrichia bacterium; assembly: GCA_026991005.1. The sequence continues at coordinate 3,124 of JALXCH010000535.1, forward strand.
AAATTGTCCGCAAATACGTAGTACAGGCGGGCATCACCCGGGAGGTTCATCCCCACACTTTTCGCCACAGCTTTGCCACCCATCTGCTGGAAAATGGCGCCGACCTGCGTGCCGTTCAGGAACTGCTGGGACACAGCGATATTTCCACGACCCAGATTTACACCCACATCTCCCGCCAGCAATTATGGGATGTGTACAAAAAGTATCATCCCCGCAGTTAATTTCTTTCCGGGAGCAGTGGTGCCATCCCGGCGTTGATTCTTTCCTGATATTTTCTTATATTTTAGGAAGTTAAAGCCAGTAGGAGATTTCATGTTTTTTAAATTAGCGAAACATCGCAAATTCGATTACACGCCTCTCTTTTACGATCCCAAAAAAGAAGAGGCCACGGCGGGTGGGCGAACACGCATCCATTTTCGGCGATTGCGGCATCGTCCCCGCACCCGACCCTTTATCTGGCTGCTGGCGCTGTTGTTTATTGTAATTTACCTGCTCATTGCTCTATCGAAATTAGCACACACATTTTAGGAGAAACCATGTTTCAGATTAGCGAAGTTTTGAAGAAGGTTCCGTTTTTCCGTACCCTGGGTAAAGAAGGCATCGATTTTATTGT
>JALXCH010000536.1 GCA_026991005.1 Calditrichia bacterium
GGATGGCGGGGGAAATTGGTGCTGGTGGATTGGAAACACGGCACCAATACGGGGATTCCCGAACGCTATTTCTCTGCTGCGGAAGTTCGGGATGCCCTCCGGGAGTGCGGTTGGGAAGTACGGGAAACGCGGGAGGAAGAATTCCATTTCCGCATCCAGGCAGAGCCGATGTTCCAGAAAATTGCCGTTGCTACCGCTGACAGGAAGACGATTTTTAAGGGAATGCTGGGACAGGCACCCTATTTTCACATTTACGAAGTGAATCGCCAGGGAGCTATCTCTTTTCGGGAAAAGCGGGAGAATCCGTTTGCCCGTACGATGCAGCACCTTAAAACGCTGGAGGTGTATCGGGTAATTGAGGATTGTGCTTTGTTTGTGTCCCGGCGCATTGGTAAAAAAGGAATCCAGCGTTTGCGCGACCGGGGAATTGCCCTCCATTTTGCCGAAGGGGAAATTGCCCACCTCTGGCCAGAATTGCTGAAGAAACAATCGTATACCGATCCTCCGGAGAACCACTGAAACTGAAGTAACCACAGAAACCACAGAAGACACTGAATACACTGAAATTATCGTCCCGAATGAGACAGCATGAAGATAGCCAACGAATTCATTTTTGGGGGAATAATTTCCCCTTTAATTAATCCGAACTGGATGAGACAGAATAAACAGAGCGTTCGTACCAATATTTTGAGATTTGTGATTTGTTATTTGAAATTTGTTATTTGTTATTTGTTATTTGGAATTTGTTATTTGTTATTTGGAATTTGTATTTTCACCATACACTATGCCCATTTCCAGTAGCCTGCCAGGTACCAAGGCGAAAAATTTACAGAAGAGAAAAGACGCAGCGAATGCCGGGTAAAAAATGAGAGGTTATTTTACTCTTCATTTTGGGGATTAAATACTACGCTCCCCGTAATAATAAAAAACAACTGTTTTGCTAATGCAGATCTTGTTTGATTCGCTTTTCCGCTCGCGGGCTGTAAATGTTATTTTCCAGTAAGTGGTAAAATAAGAGATAAAAAAACTACCACACCTTCCAGATATGCTGCACCAGAACTTCTTCTCCGTTATAGAGGGTGCCCACAAAACGGTCGTCAGCATGGTATTCTCCAACTCCCGCGGGGGTTCCTGTCATTACCACATCTCCATTTTCCAAGGTAAAATACCGGCGAATTTCCCGGAATAAAATCTCCGGCGGATAAATCATGTGAGAGACGGCACCTTCCTGTACCAGAACATCATTCAGTTTCAGAGTAAAACGCAACCGGGAAAAATCCCCGGAAAAGGGAACGAATTTGCTAAACACCACTGCTCCGTCGAAGGCTTTGGCTTTTTCCCAGGGTAGTCCCTTGCGCTTTAGTTCATTCTGCAATGCTCGATTGGTTAAATCAAGTCCCAGACCCACTCCTGCTACGCTGCCCTGGTGAAATAAAAAACAGATTTCCCCCTCAAAATGATAGCCGGGGGAAGGGGGTGGAGAAATGTTCCCGGAAATGGCCGAATTGGGTTTCAGAAAAAGTACCGGTTCCTCGGGAATAGCGTTCTGCAATTCCCGAATGTGTGCCACGTAGTTCCGACCCACGCACACGATTTTGGTGGGGAAAAACGGTTCGTCTTCCAGAAAAACCGGTTTCATGCCCCTTCTTCCAGTTTCTCCGCTTCATCTAGCAGCATAATGGGAATATCGTCTTCCACCCGGAAAATTAATTTGCACTGGTGGCAAATCAGTTTACCGTTTTTGTCATTCTCTTTGTCCGGCTGGTACTCCAATTCGCCTTTGCAGCTGGGGCATACCAAGATTTCCAGTAATTTTTCGTCTAACATAATGTAACCTCTTTTTTAATTCGGACAGATTATTGTTTAATAAATTTTATTTACAGAATTATTTTTTTGTTACAAAACAAATATTCAAAGAAATTTTGCGTAACCGGTTTCTGTGTACTTTGGAAAATTGTTTGCCTTTGAATCATTATTTCTATTTTTTCTTCGGTTTTTCTTCCACCCAATATCCCATGCGGGCAAATTTTTCAATACGTTTTCTGACCAATTCCTCTGCAGGAATTTTAATCAGGGTGTCCAATTCCTTCAGAAGTTCCTTCTTTAGAATATCCGCAGCGGCATCGTGATCCCAGTGGGCGCCGCCAGCCGGTTCTTTGATGATGCGGTCAATCACCTTTAGCTTAAGCAGATCGGGGGCGGTTAATTTCATGGCTTCGGCAGCCTGGGGCGCTTTGGCATTGTCCCGCCAGAGGATGGCAGCGCATCCTTCGGGTGAAATGACCGAGTACCAGCAGTTTTCCATCATCAAAATCACATCGCCTACGCCGATACCCAGCGCACCGCCGGAAGCCCCTTCCCCAATCACCACGATGATGATGGGCACAGGCAGGCTGGCCATCTCCATCAGGTTGCGGGCAATGGCTTCTGCCTGTCCCCGTTCTTCGGCTCCAATTCCGGGATAGGCACCGGGGGTATCCAGCAGGGAGATGACCGGCATGTGAAATTTCGCTGCCAGTTGCATCACCCGGCGCGCTTTGCGGTAGCCCTCGGGATGCGGCATCCCAAAATTACGGTACAGATTTTCCTTCACATCCCGGCCTTTCTGGTGGCCCATAATTGCCACCCGGTAGCTATCCAGTTTACCAATGCCGGTTACCAGAGCCGGGTCTTCGGCAAAATAGCGATCTCCGTGGAGTTCCACAAAATCGGTAATCATTCGCCGGATGTAATCCAGCGTGTAGGGACGATCCGGATGGCGCGCCAGTTGCACCCGTTGCCAGGGTGTAAGCTTGGAATACACATCTTTGCGCAATGCTTCGGCTTTGCGCCGCAACCGCTTTAGATCGTCCGAAAGGTCGATCCCGGTTTCCCGGGCATATTCTTCCATTTCTACAATTTTCTTTTCCAGTTCCACCACCGGCTTCTCAAAATCGAACACCATACGAAAATTTTTCTTCAGCATACATCACCCCTCTAATAACGCCCGAACAAACTCATGATTTTCAATTCCCACACTTTGTAAGCCGCTTCGTAAATAATTTTGCGGGACATTTTCGATTTCCCCACCGTGCGGTCGTAAAAGATAATGGGAATCTCTTTGATGCGAAATCCGCGCTTCCAGGCTTTAAAATTCATCTCAATTTGAAACACATACCCGTTGGAGTTCACCTTTTCAAGCGGGATGGCTTCCAGCACCTCCCGGCGAAAACATTTGTAACCGCTGGTACAATCCTTAATGGGCATCCCGGTAATAATGCGGGTGTATTTACTGGCCATCACACTAATGAACAACCGGATGAGCGGCCAGTTAATCACATTAACACCGGTGATATAGCGGGAACCGATGACCAGATCCGCGTCCTGGATGGCTTTCAGGAAATTGGGAATCTCGGCAGGGTCGTGAGAGAGATCGGCGTCCATCTCGAATATGTACTGATAGTCCCTTTCCAGAGCCCAGCGGAAACCCGCAATGTACGCCGTACCCAGCCCCATTTTTCCTTCCCGTTCCATTAAATGCAGGCGGGGATAGCGTTTCTGGAGCTCCCGAACCACATCGGCTGTTTTATCGGGAGAATTGTCGTCCACCACCAGAACATCCAGATTTTCGATATTGAGGTTAAAAATCTGTTCCAGCAGTTTCCCGATATTTTCCCGTTCGTTGTATGTGGGAATAATAATTAAACTTTTTTCACTTACCTGCGCCATTTTTCTCCAGTTTCATTTTCAGATAATT
>JALXCH010000537.1 GCA_026991005.1 Calditrichia bacterium
ATGCATGGCCATGCCAATAAATAAGGAAGAAAGCATGGTGAAAATATATGCCTGAATAAATGCCACTAACAATTCCAGCAAATCAATAAAAACGGCAAATCCGATGGAAAAGGGAGACACCAGAATACTCCCCATGGCAATAATTAGCCCTAACAGAGCAAAAACTACAGTATGCCCTGCAATCATATTAGCAAAAAGTCGCATTGCCAGGGCAAAAGGTTTAGTAAACAAACCAAAAATCTCGATGGGCACCATAATAAAGATGAGGGGAAAAGGAACCCCTGGAGGAACCATACTTTTAAAATAGCCAATGGGACCATTTTCGACCATGCCCATAATCTGGGTAACAACAAACGTGATCACAGCCAGAGAAGCGGTTACACTAATATTTCCTGTAGCCGTTGCAAACAAAGGGAAAAGCCCCATCAGGTTACAGGTAAGGATGAAGAAAAACATCGTGGCCAACAAAGGTGTAAACTTTCGTCCGGCTCGTTCCCCCATGTTGGGGATGGCGATCTCGTCCCGCACAAACAGAACCATCGCTTCCAGTGCCGCTGCAAATCCGGTGGGCACCAGACGTTTCTTCCGGAATAAAAGCCAGAAAGTTAAAATCAAAATTAATGAGGCAACCCACATCATTACAACGTGGAGAGTAATGGAGAGATCTATTTGTATCCCAAACAGACTTATCGGTTCAAAAGTAGGTAAATGAAGATGATATCCAAATAGATTCCATTCGTGGGAATCCTGAATGTGATGAGTAATGAACTCTCCCAGACTTTCTTCCTGGTGCTCGGCGCCTGTTTCAGTCATTAAAAGTGCAGACATCATAACCGCTTACTCCTCAGATCTGCCAATTGGTTTACAATTAAGATTTCAACGATCAAGTAACTGAAATACGAAATTAATAATGTGACTAATAGAACTAATTTATTAAAATTTAAATAATATACCAGGACAAACAAAATAAAAAATACAATAAAGAGACGAGAAATCATCCCTCCGAAAAAAGAACCCATAAATTTTTTGTTTTCTTTGGTAAATCCCCAGCTAATAATACCGCTTCCAATTAAAAAATTGCCAAGCCCAATAAATAAACCTGTCCATGCTTCTCGCTGATAGTTTGCTAAAAAACCGAAGTGGCTCCCAATAAGAATAATCAATCCCAGCAACAAAAAGACCCCCAACCCCCATTTAACAAAGACAGAAAACTTCATAGAACAAAAATCCCTTTACGAATTGTTTTCACCGTTTTTACGGTTTTCCTTCTTTTCCAGCCAGAAAACTGTTTTAAAAAAATTATAAAAACCGACCACTACTCCTAAACAGGCTCCCAATAAGGTAAGCCAGGGTTTAGTATGCCATTTTTTATCGAGTACATATCCCAGGAAAGAAAGTAAAGCCACCGAGGCTGCCCAGGTGTACCCAATATTTAAATAAGGTGCTAACTTACGGTACACCTCTGTTAACGATTCAAAATCCCGCAGAGGTGAATGGAAACGGGTGGTATTTCCAGTACGTTTCAAAGCCACTATTTTTTTGAAACCTCAGATTGTTTTCCCGCAGAAGATTTTCCATCCTGACGATTCGCCATCATGTCCGATTTTCCCTGAAAGACGGCTCCTTCATCAATTACCAATTTTTTTGCTTTTAAATTTCCAATAAGTACTGATTTGGCTTCCAGCACTAATTTATCCTCTACAGAAATATTCCCTTCAATTCGCCCACCTACCACGGCATCGCGGGCAAAAACCTCTCCTTCCACCTTTCCACTCATTCCAATGGTTAAAGTATCTGCGGTTCGCACTGCCCCTTTAACTTTACCATCAATTCTCAAGCTTCCCTTGGTTTCGATTTTTCCTTCCAGGATGGTTCCTTCTCCAATAAAATTCAGTTCACCTGCACCTCTTCCTCCGTTACCGGAATCTTTCAATTTTATACCCATACCTCTGAAGCCTCCTTCTTTAAAAATTGTTCACATTATATTCCGCTATCAGAATGCGTGGATCAATTGGACGACTGTTTTTCCATATTTCAAAATGGAGATGGGGGCCATAGGATTTTTGCCCGGAATTCCCCAGATAGGCAATCACCTCTCCTTGCTCCACCCACTGATTGACCCGCACTAGATTACGCAGATTATGTTTATAATATGAATAGTAACCGAAATCGTGCCCAATAATGATGGTATTACCTCCATTTACCGTCCAACCGCTAAACAACACCTGACCGCTGGCCGGAGCTACAATGGGTGTTCCTTCCGGAGCCGCAATGTCAATTCCGTTGTGTACATCTTCTTTATAATGTTGGCTAATAAACCCGACCACCGGCGGTTTTACGGGGATTGATTTGAAAATGGAAAAAATGGGACGCGTCTGAAGCGCATCACTGTCAATGGATGCTTCCTCTCCCTGCGAACCTTCTGTTAATTTAATATACCCGGAAAGACTATTTTGCACCTTTTCGCCATAACTTTTAAGCTGCTTTAATTCGGCTTCCAATTCATTAATTTTCTGGAGTTGTTGACGAAGGATATTATTTTCGTTGCGTAAACTCTGGTTCTCGAGTGCTTTTTGCAACAATTGCCCGTAAGTAATTATTCCCACCAGAATCATCACAAACAGAACAATTGCTACGGCTATCCCTAACTGTAAAATAGAATAGCGCAGCCTTAACCGGCGCGGGGAGCCCTCGTCATCGGGTATCAACAAAATGTTTAAATATTTTCGTTTAAGTTTTTTATGTCCCACCAGGACTCACCTAATCTCTGTATTTTTAAATTTTTATTTCATTGAATAATTCCATCAAACGATCCAGATCCTCCCGAGAATAAAAAACAATTTCGATGCTACCTCCTTCCCGTTTTGTACGCACTTTTACTTGGGTACCGAATTTTTCGCGCAATTGATTTTCGATACGCGTGATAAAAGGAGACCGTTTACGAGAAGAACGTGGCACGGACAACTGCGGCATCTCCGAACGCATTTTTTTTACTTCTTCTTCTACTTTGCGTACTGAAAAGCCGTTTTTAACGGTTTTGCGCCACAGTTCCAGTTGCTGGGCTTCCTTTTTCAGCCCCAGAAGTGCGCGGGCATGGCCTTCGCGGATTTCCCCCTTTTTCAAGCTCTCCTGAATGGGAGCCGGAAGTTTCAACAGACGGATCATATTGGCAACCGTAGCTCGATCTTTACCAATTTTTTCCGCTACTTCCTCCTGAGTTAAATGACACTCATCGATAAGGCGCTGGTACCCTCGTGCCAGATCGATGGGATTCAAATGCTCCCGCTGCACATTTTCAATAAGGGCTATTTCCAGCATATCCTCATCGGATTTCACATCCAGGACGTACGCTGGAATACGTTTTAAACCGACAGCAATCGCAGCGCGCAAGCGTCGTTCGCCGGCGATAAGCTGATAACGCCCGTTCTTCCAGGGACGCACCGCAATGGGTTGAATAATTCCTTTTTCCTGTACCGATTTTTTTAGTTCCTCAAATGCCTGCTCATCCATTTCCAGACGTGGCTGGAAAGGATTCGGATCGATAATGCCCACATCAATTTCTTGAACAGCCTTCTTAAATTGGGGAGAGGTTACATCTTGCACCGATGAGGAAATAAGTGCTTCCAGTCCCTTCCCCAAACGCATTTTATTTTTCATGCGATAATAACTCCTCTGCCAGCTTCATGTAATTGGATGCTCCCGTGGAGGTGGCATCGTACATAATAATTGGTAGACCAAAACTGGGGGCTTCACTCAACCGAACATTCCGTGTAATGATCGTTTGATACACTTTGTCTTTAAAAAAATTCCGAACTTCGTTAGCCACCTGGTTGCATAAGTTCAGGCGATTATCGTACATGGTTAATAGAACGCCATCAATATAGAGATTTTCGTTCAGATGCTTTTGCACCAAACGCACCGTATTCAGGAGCTGACTGAGTCCTTCCAGTGCGTAATATTCACACTGGATGGGAATCATTACGGCATCTGCAGCTGTTAAAGCATTCAAGGTCAGAATGCCCAGAGAAGGGGGGCAATCAACGATAATATAATCGTAATTTTCTTTGATTGGGGAAATAGCTTCCCGAAGCAATTGCTCCCGGGCAATAACCTGCACCAGTTCCACCTCGGCACCCACCAGATTGATATGAGAAGGTAAAAGCTCCAGATTGGGCACTTTCGTGGATTGAATTGCCTGTTGAGGTGATTCCCGGTTAATAATTACATCATAAATACTTATTTTTAAGGAGCGGTAATCCACTCCCAATCCGGAGGTCGCATTCGCCTGAGGATCGATATCAATAAGCAGAGTTTTCTTTTCGGCCACCGCCAGGCAGGCAGCAAGATTTACTGCCGTAGTGGTTTTACCCACACCACCTTTTTGATTTGCAATTGCCAGTGTTTTTGTCATTTTCCCCACAGATTCCCATTTAAAGCTGTTTAATTTAATTTTTCACTATAATAAAATCAAGGTGTTTTAAAGAGGCATTTCGAATGGACGTACGTTCTTCAATTATTCTCTCTTTACTGCAATCATTTCAATGAAATTTTAAAATTTTCAAAAATATCTACTACGAACAATGATGAATCCCGCGGAGATTAAAAGCATTCGAACGAATGCTCACCTAAACAAATGCCACGAATTCTCTGGAAAAATTCCGTAGTATTTGTACCTTCAATCCCCATTTACAAATTATCAAAATGTAAAATTGCAAAAATAATTTTAATAACCGCGATACATATATGATTTCTCGCCTAAACAATAAAAACATCTTGACAATTAAAAAAAATTTCTTAAATTGTAAAAAACGATCTATTAAAAGCATGTATATCCTATTTTCCTTAATAGTAATTTACCATTCATTGAATGTCCATCTCATGTTTCGATAGAAACATTTTCAGGCGATATCAGACAAGTATTTTATAAGGGGAAATAAATTTTATTTCTAATTTATAATTAATTTGTTGGGAAATAAGAAAGATTAAAGGGGGTGATAATTGGAATAATTTTTACAAGGAGCGGGTAGCAGGTTTTATTTTAAATCTCTGAAGGTCTAATTTAACAAATGGAGGATGACTATGAAACGAGTGGTACAGTGGGGATTAGCTCTGATATTTTTATTTTCTGTTTTGAATTTAGCTCTGGCTAATGATGAGGCTCAGATTAAGGAGCTTATTAAAGCCTATCAAAATGGAGTGCTAATTACCAAAGCACAATATCAATTAATTAAACCCTTCCTAAAAAAGCCCAGCATTCCAATTATTCGAAATTCTTACCCATCCAGTAAAGGAGCTTTAAATGAAGATTTTGAAAGCGGGGTATGGCCTCCTGATGGATGGTCATTAGACAATGACGGGAATGGCGATGATTGGGACTTAAGCAATCAAGAAAATGACCATACATCCGGTTCAGGATATTACGCCAGGTACAATTGTTATTATATTAGTAGCGGGAATGAAGGCTATTTAATTACCCCTCAACTTTCTGTAACATCTACTTCTCATACATTATCTTTCTGGGTAAATTATTATTTTGTATCCGGTTCATGGGGAAATACTGCAGAATTATATGTTGATGTCTCAAATGATGATGGCACATCCTGGGTTAGTGGAACAACCAATTATATTAGCGGACAATCAGGTGCGGGGTGGTTTCAGGTAACTATTGATCTATCTAATTATGAAGGAAATAACTTTGTAGGAGATGTAGTTAAAGTTCGTTTCCGCGCAGTTTCCGACTATGGCTCATATAATATTGGTATAGATGATGTCACTGGTCCGGATATTTATGTGCCTGCCGGTTTACCGGGAGAACCTACTAATCCCAATCCTGCTAATGGTGCAACCAATATCGCAACAACAACAGGTATCTCCTGGACCAATGGGGCCAATACAGACTCAACGATTGTTTTATTCGGCACATCTACTCCTCCAATAGATACTGTTTATGACGGAACTGCGGTGAGTTCCCTCACAAACGCGCAAATTGGTGGCCCGTTAAGTGGAGGAACAACTTACTATTGGAGAGTATTAGCCAAGAATAGTTCTGGCCAAACAAATGGTCCTATCTGGTCATTTATGACTGCTTCTCCAGCTCATAGTTTCCCCCTTACTGAAGATTTTGAAAGCGGATTTGATAAATTTGATAATGCTGGTGGAAATTCTGTAGATTGGACCTTAAATACTACTCTTTATCATGGTGGAACCCAATCTGCACACAACGCTTATGGTTCCAGCAATACCAATATTCTTCATGAAACAGGAGTTTTGGATTTATCCAGCACCACAAATCCCCGACTTTACTTTTGGCAGATTGCTAAAACTGAAGGTGGATATGATAAATGTTATGTAGAAATTTCTACGGACGGTGGGGCTAATTATACTCCCTTACCCGCTTCAACCTATCTGGGAAATGCTTCGGATTATGCAACAAACGGATATTTCCATGAAGATTCTTACACCGAATGGGGAACCACCAATGTGACACCGGATAATTCCTGGTGGAAACAGGAAATATTTGATTTAAGTAACTATAAAACAACCAATGTCCGCTTTCGCTTCAGATTAACTTCAGATGGCTCAGTACAACGATATGGCTGGTTGCTAGATGATATAGAGATAAAAGAGGCACCAACCAATCCTATAATAGGAGTTACTCCAGATACATTAGATTTTGGATATGTTCCGGTGAATGATAGTAAAACAGGCCTTGTATCTATTTCCAATACAGGTGGTTCTAATCTAAATATTACTGGTGTAAGCGTAAATGCTCCTTTTAGCTCTACCTATTCCGGTACCATTGCTCCTGGTGTTACAGATACGGCTTACTTTACATTCAATCCTACCTCTGCGGGTAGTTTCACCGAAACAGCGACATTTAATATCAGCGGGGCCTATAACGGTGATAACACCCTTGTGTTAACCGGAACAGGATATAATCCTTATTCAACATTAAACGAGAATTTTGATGCGTCCAGCAGTTTACCAAACGGATGGACAACCATAGTTTATTCCACGAGTTCTTGGGCTTATGCTGGCATATCATCATCATACGCTCATTCTTCTCCCAATTCCTTGAAGCTATATAATTCCAGCGATGATCAAGCCTATATTATGGCCGTTACCCCCAAATTGTCAGTAGCCGCGAACGGGAGTCGATTAAAATTCTGGGCACGATCTAGTTCCGGAACCCAGACTCTTTATGTAGGTACAATGAGCGACCCAGCCGATACAAATACTTTTGTTCCTACTGATACATTTACAGTAACAAGCACATTTACTCAATACACTGCTGAATTTTCTGGTAGTAAAAGAGATATTTATATTGCTTTCAAGCATGGTTTAGACGATACTTACGATTCATACTACATCGATGACATTACCTGGGAAGAAATTCCGACAACCCCTGTATTTAGTATCAGCCCAGAGAGTGCAGATTTTGGTACTGTAAATATTTCGGACACTTCTGCGGCGCAAACATTTACCATTACTAATACTGGTGCTGGAACTTTAACCATTACATCTGTGTCCATAACTGGTACCAATGCCGACCAATTCCTTATGGCCGATACTAACGCATATCCTGTGGATCTGGGCACAAATCAAAGCATGGGTTTCGATATATATTTTGCTCCTACTTCTACCGGAAATAAGTCAGCCTATCTTACAGTAGTGGATAATTTAACGAGAACCACTCGCAATTATCCTTTAACCGGAACAGGTTATGATCCGAATTACGGTGGCGGTGGGAATAATAACGGTGGCTACTATTTTGCTAATTCTCTAGCCACCAATGCACCTTCTCATCCAACCTTTAACTGGGTGGATATTTCCAGTACAGGAACGGACATTATTGGGGATTTAACTGATGATAGTTTTGCAGGACCGTTTAATATAGGGTTTACATTTAATTTCTTTGGAAATGATTACACCCAGTTGTATATCTCTTCGAACGGTTGGATTTCGTTCGACGAACCGGGTTCTTCGGTTCCTTCCAACACTAATATTCCCAATGCGAATTTGCCAAATAATATTATTGCATTATTCTGGGATGATCTTAATCCTGCCTCCTCCAGTGTCACAGATAAACATCTTTATATTGGAAATGCACCCAATGGTGATTATGTAATCTCTCTGGTCAATTATCCTGAGTATGGTGCCGATGCAGATGGCTGGATCACCTGTCAGGCCATTTTGAAACAAAATGGTAACATCAAATTCCAGTACTATGAACACGGAAGTTCAATTGATTTAAACGGAGCTACGGTAGGTATTGAGAATTCTGACGGAACCGCTGGCGTACAATACCGATACAACACCTCAGGTGGACCGTTGTTTGGTTCTCCTCTGGCTGTGGAATTTGGTATGGACGACCAGAGCTTACCGGTGGAATTGAACAGCTTCGTTGCTCAAGCGGGTAACAACCGCGCCTTCCTGAAGTGGACCACCCAGAGCGAAGTGAACAACCTGGGATTCGAAATCTATCGCTCCACCAGCGAATCCGGTGAATATCAGATGATCGCTTCTTACGAAAATTACGATAACCTGCGCGGAGCCGGAAACTCCAACACCACCCACACTTATGCCTTTACCGATGCCAACGTGCTGAACGGAATTACCTACTACTACAAGCTGGCTGACGTGAGCATGAACGGGCAGAAACATTTCCATGGCCCGGTCTCGGTCATTCCAAACAAAAACGGGGCTGATCTGAAGAACACCGGCCTCATTCCCAAGACCTTTGCTCTGAAGAACAACTTCCCGAACCCGTTCAACCCGACGACGACTATCGGATTCGACATTCCCATGGTTCCTGGCGGAAAGATTCATGTAGATTTGTCCATCTACAACATGCTGGGGCAAAAAGTCCGCACGCTGGTAAGCGATGTACTCACTCCCGGTTCTTACCAAATTACTTGGGATGGTCGTAATGAGAACGGAGCAATTGTGGCAAACGGTATCTACTTCTACGGAATCCGCACCGAAAAATTCACGCGCTTCAAGAAGATGATTCTGATGAAATAAACGAATTGCCACTCAAGCTTTATGCAAAAAGGTCGGATGCTTCATCCGACCTTTTTGTTTTTCATCTCTTTTCTAAACTAAATAGACCAATCCAGATTAATGATTTTTAAATCTTATAAAAATACCAGAACTCCCATCTTTCATATTGCCCATATATACCGAAAAATCAGACATAAACAATCGGAAGAGAGCATTACAACAAAACCCAAATCACAAGCACCAAATTCCAAATCTCAAAAAATTTTATCAGTGCCCTGCTAATTCAATTGTATTCTTACTTTTCATTCGTGACTATTCGTGTGATTCGTGGGCAAATAAATCATTTTTAAGTTTTCTTTTCCCATGGCTGAAGGTGAAATGCAAGATGCTAATGGGCACTCCGCGCCCTCATAAACTTAATTGATAATGGTGGTTCAATTATGAATTTTCTTTTACACTCCCACCCCAAATCTCTTTAAACCCAAAAAAACCGAAACAAACAGGATAAGATTAGTGAATAACCGGGAAGATATGGGGCATTTTTTCTTTTCGATAACCAAAATTGAAGGAGAGGCGCCAGCTCCATAAATTATCCCACTCTCCGTCATTGAAACGGAAATGCTGGTATCGCAGGTAAATAAACAGATGGCGGAAAGGTTCGTATCGTAAATCAGCTCCCAGGCTGGTTTGCCGGTAGAGAACGCCATCCAGAAAAGGTGCTTCAAGGGAATCCCCTTTTTTATAAGGACGGTCGGGATCTCCCCCCACATTCCGATCCGGAGGATTCGCCCCGTGGCGGTACGTTTCCCATATCACCCCCACCTGAACATAGCGGGTAAACCGTTTGCGTAGCTGCACCACCAGGTTTTCGGAATTGGGACCAATAAAATGCCCCAATATGGTATCGTAATGCTTGTATTTGTTATAATCCTGAAAGGAGTGACTGTACACATACGGTTTAATGCGAGCATATTCCACCAACACATCCAGGTCGGGTAATCCCAATGGATTAACCCACATCCCACCGAACTGCCAGCCAAATTTGTTCCCGTAAAAATTGGTGCCCAATTTCTCGGTGGAGAGATCATCCAGAAACCATTCTCCGTAAATTTTCACCCCGGGAATAATACGCCAGCTCACATTCAGAGCCAGGGCTCCGTTATCGCGGTCTCCGTAAAAATGCTCCAGCGATTTAAAAAATGAAAGAGGATTGAGATACCCTAATTGCAGAGAGCGGTTGCCGTAAACAATGGCTTCCGCCAGCCCCAGCCGCCAGCCTTTTCCCAGATCCACATCCAGCCGGTTGCCTGCCCAGTACACAGGGATGTACGGAGCACTTTTCATAAAATAGCGTGCCTCGGGCGAAATGTACTCTAAAAAGGCAGTAATATGAGTGAGTTTAAATCGCCAGTAGCGCACTACTAACTTAATCTGATCGTACACCGGAGCGTTGGTAGAAAGCATTAAATTTCCCTCTCTGCCCACACCCCACTGGTTATAATCCCGTCCGTACAACAGGTATATGTGATTCCAGTTAAGAGTGAGATAGGCAATATTTTCATCGAAATCGTAACGCCCATCTTCTCCTCGACTCAAATAGGGTAATCCCGATTCTCGGAGCACTTCGTAGGGAACCCGGCTGTGAGGCCAGCGCCCATCGGTGACATGATTATCCGTCAGATTAAAATAAAATCCAAAATGCGACCCCAGACTGCCCCGAAATAACAATCCGTTGCTCCAGCGATGATAGGAATACACCGAATCGTTTTCGGTAACCCGCTGCTGGTTGCCAATTTGAAGTACCGGATCCAGATACAAATGAAATTTCTTATGCTGCAGCGTTACAAAATTGCGGTGATTGGTGTAAATGAGCCGCTGGAGAAATCCCGGGAAAATGGAACCGGTAATCGTGCTCATCCAGGGTGTGTACTGATTTTCCAGATAGCTCCGGATATCGCCGGGGAGTTCCTCAAAAAACTCCCGGGAGAGGTAGCGTAAATCTTGCAAATCGGTGCGGGAGAATTGCCGAGGATTGCTCCGGTACTGCTGCCAGACCTGGCTCAAATATTCACCCACTTCCTTCCGGGTAAACGGTTGAGTTTCCAGAAATACGCTGGAAACCAATCCCCGGGTTTCCCAGCGATCCAGAATTTCGTACACCGGATGAGAGAGAGGAACGGAAACAGTTTGCGCCCGAAGGAGCACAAAAGACAGAAGCATAAAAAGCAGGGTAATGTAAGACTGAAATACCTTCATGAGCTATGCAACTAATTGAGCCGGGTTAGCCGGATAATTCGACAATATTTAAATACACCTTCCTTCCATTTATCTCATACGCCCGCTAAATTCGAGGGAATTGAAAATTTTTACCTAATCAAGATTCAGAGCTCTCTTTTCCGTTACCTTTTCCCATTCTCTTGCGGAAAAGAGTAACAGGCCGTGGAAAAGTGTATTTTATTCCTCGCAACGATACACCACCTGCCCGCGGCGGAGTACCATTTTCACGGGATTCATGCCATAGTGGTAAGGAATGGTGCGGTAGTTGGGAATCTCCATCAGGGCAATGTCGGCATATTTCCCTGGCTCCAGAGTACCCACGTCTTTATCCTTCAGGATGGCACGGGCGCTATTGAGGGTGGTTGCCCACAAACTTTCCCCGGGAAGCATCTTCATGTAAATACCGGCAATGGTTTGAATCAGATGCAGATTCTGGGTAAACGAGCTGCCGGGATTGTAATCGGTCGCCAGTGCCACCGGAAGTCCCGCTTCAATCATCTTGCGGGCGGGGGCGTATTGAGTTTTTCCCAGGAAGAAAGCGGTTCCCGGCAGCAGCACCGGAATCCCCCCTGCTTCCTTCATTGCCTGGATGCCCTTCTCCGACACCATCAGCAAATGGTCTGCCGATACCGCACGCACCCGGGCTGCCAGTTCGGCGCCTCCCAGATAGCTTAACTCATCGGCATGCAGCTTGGGGAGCAAACCGTAATCCCTGGCCGCCAGGAGAATCCGTTCGCTCTCTTCCACCGAAAAAACGTTTTCTTCGGTGAACACATCGCAAAATACTGCCAGTTTTTCTTCCGCCACCGCGGGAATCATTTCCTTAATTAAAATATCGATATACTTTTCCCGATTGTCCCGATACTCATCCGGTACTTCGT
>JALXCH010000538.1 GCA_026991005.1 Calditrichia bacterium
TATACATTTCTAATATAAAAAAGAAAATTTCAGCATAATTAAAACTCGCATCATCAATGAATTCTTAATCAAAGCAGAAAAATCGTTAAAAATGTTCGTTTTTCACAAAAATCTCACGGATTCAGGTTTAAATAAATATTTTTTGATATCTCTTACCAATCAAAAAATAAAATGCAGTACTGCTGTTGTTTAAATTTAAAATTTTCCGTTTATAGATTTAATATACCCCATATCTGGAATTATTTTCTTCATTCACTATATTTTTAATCCCTTCATAAAACCCCATTTCATGTCTGCTTAAGTTAATATTGTTTTAAAGGGCTTCCAAACACCTTATTCAGAACCACTCCCGCCCGTCAGAAATCAAAAAGTGGGAATCTATTCTTTTCTTGCTTAAATTACAACCAACTTCTTAACTTTACCCTGAACGAGCGAAAGGAGAAGACCAATGCCTTTGATGATTTACAATACGTTAACCCGCAAAAAAGAAGAATTCATTCCACTGGTTCCCAATAGAGTGCACATGTACGTGTGCGGTCCTACTGTGTATGGGCATCCGCATATTGGACATGCCAAGAGTTACATCAGCTTCGATGCGGTGGTGAGGTATTTTCGATATCTGGGCTACCGGGTAAAATATGTTCAGAACATTACGGATGTAGGGCACCTGACGGATGATGCCGATGAAGGGGAAGATAAAATCATAAAAAAGGCGCGAGAAGAAAAGCTGGATCCCATGGAAGTAGCGGAATATTACGCCTGGAGTTATTTCGACGATATGAAAGCATTAAATGTAGTACGTGCCAATATTTATCCCCGGGCTACCGGGCATATACCCGAACAAATTGAGCTGGTTAAAACGCTTCTGGAAAAAGGGTACGCCTACGAGGTAAATGGAAATGTGTACTACGATGTAACAAAATTTAAAGAGTACGGTAAGCTCAGCGGACGGAAAATAGAAGAACTGGAAGCGGGAGCGCGCGTTGAAGTAAATCCGGAGAAACGCAATCCTCATGATTTTGCTTTGTGGAAGCGAGCCGAACCGGGACACATCATGCGCTGGCCCAGCCCCTGGGGAGAAGGCTATCCCGGCTGGCATATCGAATGCTCTGCCATGTCCATGAAGTATCTGGGGGAAACGTTTGATATTCATGGCGGGGGGATGGAAAATATTTTCCCACATCATGAGTGCGAAATTGCTCAGAGCGAAGCGGCAACCGGCAAACCATTTGTACGCTACTGGATGCACAACAATATGGTAACGGTAAATGGAGTTAAAATGGGGAAATCGCTGGGCAATTTTATTACAATTAAAGAAGCGTTAAAGAAATACCATCCCATGACACTGCGCTATTTTGTGCTCAGCAGTCACTACCGTAGCGCTCTGGATTTTAGTGACCAGGCGCTGGAAGCCGCAGAGAAAGGGGTAAACAGACTGCTGGGAACCATCCGAAACGTACGCAAGGCATTGATTGGAGCGGGACAGGTTAAAGGATTTCAGCGCCCCTTCGAACCGGAAACCTTCCGGAAAGAGTTCGAGGCGATGATGAACGACGATTTTAACACACCGCGTGCTCTGGCGGTACTCTTTGATATGGGACGGGAAGTGAACAGTTACCTTAATTCCGCTGGCGAAAAACATAAACCGTTCCTGGAGGAAGTGGACCGGTTGTACCGCGTTCTGGCAGGCGATGTGCTGGGTCTGGTACCGGATGAAACCACAGGCGCGGAGGGACAATCCCAGGGCAGTCTCGAAAAAATTATTCAGGTTGTCATCAACGTGCGCAACAAACTGCGGAAGGAAAAACAGTACCAGCTTGCCGATGAAATCCGGGACGAGCTTCGGCAGGTTGGAGTAATTTTAATAGATAAACCCGAAGGTACCACGTTTGAACTGAAATAACATCCTCAGGAGTATTTCAGGGATTAACAATGTTTGAAAGAATCGATTCTTCTCCCAATAATTTGTAAAATGATTTTTACAGTAACTGCAACCACATGGGAGAATAAAATCACAGTCAAATACTGATTTCATCCTTCCCAAAAACCCAGGGGGCAGGATTTTTTAAATGGAAAACCACAGAAGAAAAAAGTCCCGGAAGGACAATGTGCCAGCAATCCACAAATTTATTTGTATGGAACGTTTTCTCCATCTAAATAAACCCGCTCTGGACGAGACGAGATGAATATGTACCTCTTTCAAAAAAACACGAGGGATTTATGAATGTAAAAAGAGTTGATTCGAATCTCCGGATAGAATCATTATTAACCGGAAGAACAGTAAAATTACTCATAAATTTGCAATCAAATTTCGAACAAACCAATTTACCGCAGAAGACACAGAAGGTACAGGAAGATAGTTTTTGTGTGTCTTAATAATTTTCCTCTCCGGGAGATTTGTGATTTGTTATTTGTATTCTGAAATTTGAGAGGTTTTGCAAGCGTCCCGGTTAATAAAAACTCGTTCCGAACTCCCTATAAACAGAATCAAGGGCGACTTTCCTTCCATGTGCCCTGTACTCTATGAAAAATGCTCAGTTTTTTCCGAAATTTCAAAAGAATTGAAAAGTCTTTGCTTTCCTGTGCTATTTTAGTCTATTTTTTGAGCGCAATTTAACCTTTCCTTTCAATGTCCCAATTTACGGGACAGAGGAAGCAGAAAGCAGACAAAAACAGAGGCTGAATATGAGACACGGTATTGTTGTAACATTCCTTCTGGGAATATTGCTGGGAATGAATCCCGCAGGAGCGGAGGAGAAAACGAATTTCCCGGAACTGGTTTTTCAGGCAGAGCAACCGCACAAATTTGTTTTCACCAATAAACGAGCCGCCTTCTGGTACGGTGAAATTCAACAGCCCAATACCGAAGGATTTGAGGGTTACACCATTCTGGAACAACGCTACATTAAAGATTACACCGTCCTGGTGGATGGGAAATTGCTGGATCGCACCACCGCCGCTCGCATTATCCTTAAACCCGACCAACTGGTTCGCGAGTATGCCCACCTTACCGAAGTGTTCCATTTTGTCGATTCCCTGAAT
This sequence comes from Calditrichia bacterium, assembly GCA_026991005.1. The sequence continues at coordinate 3,043 of JALXCH010000538.1, forward strand.
ATGGTTTTGCTGGAAATTCGCCCCAAACAGCCCTTAAAAATTGAAGTCCATTTTCATTACGTCGATCAACTTTTACAGCAGGAGTGGGACTGGGACAAAAAGCGGCAATTGTACCTGACCCATTATTCCGGTTTTGGGTGGGATAAGCTGGTGTTTACGGGATTGTCTGCTAATGGAGCGCTGGAAAAACTGGAACCTATTTCTGTGAATCCCGACCGCACTGTGGGGGTCATTCGGGGTTCGGTGGGGTTGCGAATGAAAATTACCGGGCCGGTGTTTGTAGGAGCCATGTTTGCCCGCACTTTACCTGGTTTACACCGATTGGTTCGGGAATTTCAGAAACCGCAGGAAATTCTCCGGATACGTCGCCAGCGTATTGCCCGACTTCTGCAAACCAACGCCTTCCACAGTAACGACGAGCAGTTGAACCAGGCCTACCAATGGGCACTTATTTCTATGGACGACTTAATTACCCGCCAGCGGGTAAAAGGCATCTGGGCCGGTCTCCCCTGGTTCAACAATTACTGGGGGCGGGATACCTTTATTGCCTTTACCGGTGCGCTACTGGTAACCGGGCGTTTCGAGGAAGCCCGTGAGATTCTGCTCACCTTCGCCCAATTTCAAAACCGCGATCCGGCTTCCCCGGAATACGGACGCATTCCCAATCGCG
>JALXCH010000539.1:0-3357 GCA_026991005.1 Calditrichia bacterium
AATGGGATGGATGAATTATTGTTCCCTTATATTTTCAACACAAAAATTTACATTTTAGGTGTGGAGAGAAAAAGCAAGAATTTTTTTGAAATGATTCATTGAAATCAGAAATCAGGTTTACCCTTCTTTACCCGGAAAAATCATTCTATTCCAACAGTTACGCAGGAAATGAAAAAGTGTGTGTCAGCACGCCAGCCAGAGTTCGCGCATCTTTCGACCCTGCAATTTTCAAAGGATAGCTATTTGACCAGAACCATAATTTTTATCAGTTTTAATAAAAACTCACAAAAAATACATTACAATATTTGAAAAATTCCCAATTTTTTATTAAACTCCATTAAACAACTAATCTGGTGGAGTAAGAGAAACATTTGGGAGGAAATATGTCAGAAGATGCTGCCTGGAAAGAAGCTCTCACTCATTTGTTTCGGGAATTCATGGAGTTTTTCTTTCCTCACATTGCCGCGGATATTGATTTTTCCTGTGGATACAAATTTCTGGACAAAGAGTTTCAGCAGATTGTGCGGGGAGCGGAGACGGGGCGTCGGATAGTGGATAAGCTGGTACAGGTGTGTTTTAGAAATGGGAAGAAGAAGTGGATATTGATCCACATTGAGGTGCAGGGCGGATGGGAGAAAGACTTTGCGGAGCGGATGTTCATTTATCGCAATCGCATCTACGATGTGTATCGTCGGGATGTGATTAGTCTGGCGGTATTAACGGATCGGAGTCCTTCTTATCGTCCCAATCGGTATGTGAGCGAGGTTTACGGGTGTCGGGTGACATTTGAATTTCCGCTGGTGAAAATCATTGATTATATTCCGGAAGAGGTAGAGAAAAAGGTTAAGGAGAATGTATTTGCGCTGGGTGTGTTGGCTTATTTAAGGACGCTGGAGACGGAGGGAGCTTACGAGGATCGGTATCGCTGGAAGAGGGAGTTGCTTATTCGGTTGTATGAACTGGGAATGGAGCGGGAAACCATTGCGGCGTTGTTTCAGTTTATAGAATGGATTATGAAATTGCCGGAGGAGATGGACAGTCAATTAATTGATGAGATGTACAAAATAGAGGAGGATAAAAAAGTGTCCATTATATCTTTAGTGGAACGAAAAGGATATGAGAAAGGAAAAGAAGAGGGAATTCAGCAGGGATTACAGCAAGGGGAATTGAAAGGTAAGCAAAAAATACTGCGGAAGGTAATTGTGGATATACTGGAGTTGAAATTTCATCGGGTAGGAGAAGAAATTCGTGAAGCAGTCCAGAGAATTGAATCAGTAGAAAAGCTGGAAGCCTTGCTGGAAACAGCTAAAATGGCAAAATCTCTGGAAGAATTTATCGGGAAAATGAATTAAGAAGTCAAAAATATACTTTCCAATTCAAAGCATTCTTTCCATTTCATTTATGTAATGAAGGAGTAATTGGTGCACCACCCATACCAAATTTAACTCTCAAACGGTAGAAAATAGTACACCCGGGTATCAGCCAGGGCGTCGCCCCAAGTACGGGAGGAATGCTTGCGGTAATACAACCAGATTCCCGCTCCCAGGACAATTAAAGAGAACACCGTTCCCAGCCAGCGATAAAAAGCACGTTTTAATTCAGGAGGTTGCCGCTTTTTATTTAAAACGACCAGTCCTTTCATCATCTTGCCGGGAGTTGCCCCAAACCGCCGAGTAAAAAAGGTGTAATACCAGGCATAGAGAATCCAGATAATGGGGGAAGGATAGGCCAGATAAAGGGGGGAAGAGAAAAAACCGGGGATTTGAATAAACGCTCCGCCCCACCACCAATCGGAGGCCGACGGAAACCAATGAGGAGAAACCTGGAGGAAGTACACCGGGATAACAGGAGAAATCCACAGCGAAAAAATCTTCCCTCCGCTCATCCAGACCAACCACAGAGAAACAACAGCACCCAGGATGATTCCGTCAATCAATTGTGCCATGACGCGCTGGCGCAGCGTGGCCTGCTTTAAATTGGCGAATTCCTGCTTCCGAAACTGGAAAATATGAAGAATAGGGATGCTCACCGCTTCAACATCGATTTAAGATTGAGGCACAGATTCGGAGGTTTCCTCTTCGGCCCATTCTCGGGGCGAAGGTGCTTCTGCTTCCGAAGCATCTGGTTGCTCCTCCGCAAAAATCGATTCGTTTCCGGCCCAATCCACATGAAGTAGATGTCCGGACTTGTGGGCTTTGGTGTAAAGGTAAAACCGATTGATGGGATTGGGTTCAATCTCGATGGGAATGCGCTCTACCACCTGAATACCGTATTCGGCGACACCCTTAATTTTTTTGGGATTATTGGTGAGGAGCTTAATTTGCCGAACTCCCAGAATGTGCAACATGGCGGCAGCCACATCGTAACGGCGCAGGTCGTCCGGGAATCCCAGATGATGATTGGCTTCTACCGTATCGTATCCCAATTCCTGCAGAGCATAGGCGCGAATCTTATTTCCCAGCCCGATGCCACGTCCTTCCTGACGCATGTAAAGCACCATACCCCGACCCAACTCGGCGATATATTTCAAGGCACTCTGGAGCTGATCCCGACAATCGCACTTTAGCGAGCCAAAAACTTCGCTGGTTAAACATTCTGAGTGGATACGCACCGGTACTGGCTTTCCGTCATCCACTTTCCCTTTAATCAGCGCCAGATGCTCCTTAAAATCGATTTTGTTATGAAAAACAATTAATCGGAAATCCCCATAACGGGTAGGCAAATTGGCCTGAGCATAAATCCATACTTTTTTTATTAATTCATCCTGCATATTTCATATCCTGATTCAGTTCCATTCTTATTGAATCTGATAATACACATTTTTCGTGATTGGTGCAAGCTCATTTTTCTTAATTGAGATTAGGAATCAATAATTCCGAATTTTTACCCACTTAACATTCTCTTACTTCTACATTTTTTCACCACAAACCAAAAAGAGAAAAAACCCGCCAAGAAACATTTTCAGGAAGTTTCTGCTGAAAAATAGAATTATTTCCCAATGGAGAAAATTTTATGGTTAAATATTCAAAGCGAACTTAACTTTGAGTGTTAAAAATGAAACGTTGTACCATTATTTTCTTGACAAAATAATTCAAATGCAATATATTTGAATATCTTGTGGGTATTTTCTCTCCATCACATCGGTATAAAAAAAATCCACAAGATTTCCCTGATGGAGAGGATAGAAGTCTGGTTTTAGAGGAGGTACTGTGTTTTATGCCAACAGGTACTGTCAAATGGTTTAATCAAAGTAAGGGCTGGGGATTTATTGTCCCCGATGAAGGTGGTGATGATGTTTTTGTGCATTACAGCGCCATCCAGATGGAAGGATTTAAGACCCTGAAAGAGGGGGAAAAA
>JALXCH010000539.1:3367-3698 GCA_026991005.1 Calditrichia bacterium
GTTTCCTACGATCTGAAACTGGGACAAAACGGAAAATATCAGGCAAGTAATGTTGTGCGCATGGAAAGTTAAGCGGGCACATCATCATCTCTTTCGTAAAAGCTCCGAATGTGATCCTTTCGGAGCTTTTCTATTTGCGGGCATATTTCCGGAAGAGATAATACACCGGCACTCCCGATAGGGTACCCAGCACGCCCCATCCTGCCTGCCAGGGGTGATTTAATAGCACGCTTACCATAATTCCCACGGTGATGCCTACGTAACCAAGCACACTCCAGGGATAACCCCAGGCTCGATATGTATCTATAGCACCATTCCTCTTGTGCCGCAA
>JALXCH010000540.1 GCA_026991005.1 Calditrichia bacterium
TAGCCCGTACCACCATCGCCATGGCGTTCCAGCGAATGATGCTCTTGATGCGCCGCTCAATTTCCCGGCTGCCGGGGAAAGGGGGCTGTTCTTCTACCGGGATGGTGTTGATGTAGGGAGTATTGGCAGTGAACGGGAGTTTAATGCCAGCGGAATAGCTGCGTTGTTGCAATTCCTGCAAAATGCGTTTCACCTGCTCTGGACCCTCGCGCTCAATCACCTCATCCAGGGATTCCAGCCACTCCCGAATTTCCAGTTCGGCATCGTTTAAATCATTTATTCTATCATAATTGCTTCTATTTGTCATCGGTGAGTCCTTTCTTTGTTTATTCGTTCCTGAACTTAAGAAGGTAAGATGATATTGTTCATGAATTGTTACGGAATGCAACTCTTTTTTCTTTTTATGAAGGGGTGGGTGAACCATGCGAAATTGCTGTTCGTTCATCCGGTGCTCCCTGTTCGGTGGTGCTTCATTCCCGATGTTCTTTTACTCATAAGGTGAAAGGGGGTGAAGAGTCTCTGACACCTCACATCATCTCTAAACGAGATTCTTCATCTCGCATCTGGCGGGATTCAAAATGACAGCGCCGCCCCCTCCCTGGCATTCTAAGCGGAGCGTCAGCGGAACGAGAAATCTCTAAAAAATGCGCATGATTTTATCTAAACGCAAAGAACGCAACGGTGGCGCGATGGGCGCAAAGGATTTCGTTTTAAATTTTCCATTTTTCATTTCAAAGGGGAAATCTTTCACCCGCCTGCGGCGGGGTTCAGAATGACGAAACCGTCACCCCTGGTATTCTGAGCGGAGCGCCAGCGGAGCGAAGAATCTCTTCTGTATTGCATGGAATGTTTCTTATTCGGATAAAGATAATGCGGCTGAAAATGTGTACTAAAAAAGGGTAAATTCCAAATTCCAAATTCCAAATCCCAAATCCCAAATCACAAACAACAAAAAACAAACTCCAGAGCACAAAATCCACATCCCAAGTGGTTTGGTAGATTCTTTTAATCAATCTAAATTATTTTCATTCGTGCCTATTCGTGTTATTCGTGGTTAATGATTCTAGAGGAGCTGATGACCAGAGTAAGTTGTGTAGCCCGGCTCTCTGAGGCAAGCTATAATCTGTCATTCTAAAGAGTCCTGCAACGTTGGACGACGAAAAATCTCTGACGCACTACGTCATCCAGATGAAATTCTTCACCCCCGCCTGTAGCGGGGGTTCAGAATGACAGAACCTCCGCCCCCTGTCATTCTGAGCGGAGCGCCAGCGGAGCGAAGAAACTCTTTCTGCATTGCATGGAATATTTCTTCTTCGTATCAAGATAAGGCAACTTTAGATGCTACTACTCTAAAATTACAAATCCAAAATTCCCAAAAAACAAATTCCAAATCACAAAACACGAACAAAATCCCAAATCCCAAAATTCAAAATACAAATTTTTAGAAACCTCAGCGTCCGAAGGTCCATAGGACTCCTTTGGGAGACGCAGCGAGCGCAGCGAAGACTTAAATTACAAATTCCAAAAAGCAAACAACAAATTTCAAATGATAAACTAAAATATTATTGGTATTAATTCGTGGTTATTCGTTTAATTCGTGGTTCTAATAATTTCAGTATTGTTTCGCCTCTTTGGGGCTCAAATTTTGTGTGTGCTCCATTCCCAGGGCTTCGCCCTGGGCTCTTCATGTGTGAGTGCTTCGCACTCTTGAGGCAAATTTATTGCCTTTACTCTTTTACATCTTGATTGGCTTTTTAGAACTTCAAAAAATTGCTTTTTTTTACCTCAACAAATTGTGATAATTGCACGATCCCTCCCAATTCAAATGTTTTAATTCAAAAATTCAAATCTCAAATCCCCAAATAAAAATCATAAATAATATATTCCAGAGCAACAAGCATTAATTTTTTAATTTAAAATAATTTAGCATGTTTTTTCTGATTGAATTACGTTTTCATTTTTTTCATTCGTGCTTATTCGTGTTATTCGTGGTTAAATGCCAAACGATTTTGAAAAGTGTTGTGTTATGCAGACAAAGATGAATCCAGAAACGGTACCACTTTCGTTGGGGATGAATGCTACTTCGCAGCATAACGCCTCGGGAGAGGCACGCTACAAAAGGCAAAATTCCAAATTTCAAATCCCAAATCCCAAATTCCTAATCCTAAAAAATAATTATTTTTGATTCGCGTTCATTCGTGTGATTCGTGGGCAAATATCAATTCTTTTGATTCGCGTTAAAATCTTTCGTCTTGCATCTTTTTTAATGCTAACGTTAATTTGGCAGCTATGGAAAAGATTTTAATTAGTGCCTGTTTGCTGGGAGAGAAGGTACGGTACGATGGTGGGGAGAACCGGTTGGAATCGGAGATTCTGGAACGCTGGCAACAGGAGGGGCGGCTGGTTGCAGTGTGTCCGGAAGTGGAAGGAGGATTGCCTACACCGCGTCCCCCGGCAGAAATTGTTTCCGGGGATGGGGAAGATGTATTGCGCGAACGAGCCTGGTTGGTGAACAATCGGGGGATTGAGGTAACGGAACATTTTCTGCGCGGGGCCGATCGCGCCCTCCAGCTGGCACTGCAACATCACATTCGCATGGCTATCCTGAAGTCTCGCAGCCCTTCCTGTGGGAAAGGCTGGATTTATGATGGGCATTTTTCCGGAACGCTCAAGCAAGGGGACGGGGTGACGGTGGCACTGCTGAAACGGCATGGAATTCGGGTGTTTCATGAAGGAGAACTGGAAAAAGCACAGGCATTTTTGCGTAAGCTGGAGGCGAAGTCGGAGAGGGGACTTCCTGAGCACTGAAAGTGTGTGAGTTGGGGAAAAGTCCGGGTGCACGGTAAGGAAGTCACCCAGGATATTAAAAAAGATGCGGGAAGAGCAGGATGAATCTGGAACAACTCATCGATTTTCTGAGACACGATCGGGCTTTTGCAGCCAACATTACTCACTGGGAGGAGATTCCACCCCGGGAGGCGGAGTGGGCGGATTTCCCCGCAGGACTGGATGAGCGCTTGCAGGAGGCACTGCGGAAAATGGGAATTGAGCGGCTGTATTCCCACCAGGCCGAAGCCATCAACCGGGTGCAGGAAGGAAAAAATGTGGTGCTGGTAACTCCCACTGCCAGCGGTAAAACCCTGGCGTACAATCTTCCTGTGTTGCACACGATTTTGCAGGAGCCGGAAAGCCGGGCGCTGTATCTTTTCCCCACGAAAGCGCTTTCTCAGGATCAATTCAAGGAATTGCATAATCTGATTACTTACGCCGGTGCAGATGTTCGCACCTACACCTTCGATGGAGATACTCCGGTATCGGCGCGCAAAGCCATCCGTCGCACCGGGCACATCGTCATTACCAATCCCGACATGCTGCACCAGGGAATTCTCCCGCATCATACCATCTGGTTAAAGTTGTTTGAGAATTTAAAGTATGTGGTGATTGACGAGATTCACTATTACCGCGGGGTGCTGGGGAGTCATCTGGGGAATTTAATCCGCCGGTTAAAACGCATTGCCCGGTTTTACCATAGCGAGCCGCAATTTATTTGCTGCTCGGCAACCATTGCCAATCCCGTGGAGCTCACGGAAAAGATTATCGAAGAACCGGTGGAGCTGGTGGAGCGCAGCGGTGCACCGCGCGGGCGTAAGCATTTTGTTTTTTACAATCCTCCGGTGGTAAACCGAC
>JALXCH010000541.1 GCA_026991005.1 Calditrichia bacterium
AAATCCGGTAAATGGGTTAAAGTACGTGCAATCCATTGGATTTTTAAAGAATTGACTTAATTTACAGGAGATAGAAATGGAAACATACGATGTGACATTGATTGCGCTGGATATTCGGAAATGGGATTTGGAAAGCTTGCGCCTGTACATTACCACCTATGTTGTGCTGGATGATGAGGAGAAAGTTCAGCAACTGGAGCTGGCTATTACTCAGCCTCCGGAAATGGTGGAGGAATTTCTGGGAAAGGTGCGGGTAGGCTGTGAGCAGAAAATGCGCAAGGAATTAGGTCCGGAAGCAGAATTTCAGATTGTATTGGCAAATGAGACGTTTCTCCGTCAGAAATTATACAATTATTTCCGCCGCATCCTGATGGAGCTGAACAATCCCAAGCGCCGCAAGGGACAGCCCAAAATGATTTTCACAACGCATATGGATGTTTATAACGAAAATCAGGATATTTCCTTTTTACCCATTGTCATTCAGTTTTATGTAGTGTTGAACTGGGCACGGAAATATTATGACAAGGAAGATTATCAACGGGCGGTGGAACCGTTGCGGAAGCTTATTCAGATTAAACCGGATTTCGGTTTAAGTTACAAATGGCTGGCACGTTCTTTAAAGAAAATCCGCAAATATGATGAAGCCATAAAATATTACGAGAAATATGCAGAGGTGGAAGGGAATCTGGAGTCCAAACTGGATCTGGCGCAATCGTATCGCAAAGGGAAGCTTTTCGACAAAGCAGAAGCCATATATCAGGAGATTCTAAAAGAGGATCCGAAGAATAAAGAAGCGCGCATTGGATTAGCGCAAATTCGCTATGCCCAGAATAATCCGGAATTTATGTCCATGCTGGAAGAACTGTATCAGGAGGATCCGGAGTGGTTGAAAAAGTGGTTGAAAGAGGAGTTTAATTTCCGGATTTATATCTCCCAGAAGACTCCGTTACAGCCGTTGCAGGCTTCCCGGTATCTGGGATACGAGAAGGTGTTCGAAATGACCCAGAAAGCGTTTCGCAACGAAATTCCCTCGCACTTCAATCCCAATCTGGCAAAAATGAGTTTTTACAAGGAAGAGCTGGATAACTGGGCAATGGTAATGAACCATTTCCAGGTGTTCCCGGAACCCATTCAATTACATCCGGAGACACTTCCGCTGGAAGAGTTAAAACCGGTGGAAGTGACCCTGGAAGAGGAAGAGCAAGTGAAAGAAGAAGAGGGGGTAGAAGCTCCCCCTGAGAAAGCGCCGGAACCTCCTAAACCCACCGGAAAGCATTCCACACGGGTAGAGGAGATTTTGAAGAAATTGCGAGCGGCCCGGGCGGCAAAAGCCAGCGGAAAATCAGAAATGGCTGCGCTGGTGGAACAGGATGCTATTCGGGCACAGAAACTGGCTTCTGGCGATACGGTTGAGGAAGATCAGCCGGTGAAACGCCGTCGCGGGCGACCTCCAAAAAAGAAAGTGGAAGAAGCCAACACAACCACAGAAGAAGGTGAAGCAACGCCCCCCAAGCGTAAACGGGGGCGTCCTCCAAAAGTGAAAACCGAAGAAGCTGTTGCGGAAGTAGAAGAAACACCGAAACGCCGCCGCGGACGCCCGCCTAAAAAGAAAACCGAGGAAGAAACCGAAGCAGTAGCTGAAGGAGAAGTAGCACCTAAACGCAAACGGGGACGTCCACCCAAAGTGAAAACCGAAGAGACAACTGAAGCAACCGATGAAGCTCCCAAAAAACGGCGGGGGAGACCTCCCAAAAAGAAGGTGGAGGAAAATAGCGAGGCTACTCAGGCTGATTCCTCAGAAGAGAAACCCAAGAAAAAACGCGGTCGGCCTCCTAAAAATAAAAACAACGAAACGGATGATTCCTCCGTAGAGGTGGATATCCCTAACGAGAGTGAATTCCTTATTAAAGTCAAAGAATAAATTAGAAGAATCTACCACTTTTGGGCAGAAACAGGGAAAATAAATGAAACATCTGGAAATCTGGTTGCTGATTTTTAGTGTGGGATGGATGGTCGGTTGTAGCCAGCAGGAAACAGCGGAACTTGTTCTTAAAAACGGAAAAATTTTCACGGCGCGGGATACCCATGAGTTTGTGCAGGCTCTGGCAATTCGTTCCGGTAAAATTCTGGCAGCCAGTTCAGATCGGGAGATTGAGCAGTACATAAATTCGCAGACCCGGGTGGTAGATTTACGAGGGAAATTGGTTCTTCCGGGGTTTCATGATGCCCACCTGCATTTCTGGAGTGGGGCGGCACTCCAGCGGGAACTTAATCTTACCGGGATTCGCAGCAAGCAGGAAGTTTTACGACGGGTTGAGGAAGAAGTAGAGAAACATGAACCCGGTGAGTGGATTGTCGGCAGAGGATGGGATCATGAACTATGGGAAGATCATCAGTTGCCCACCTATCGGGATTTGGATCGGGTTGCCCCCGATAATCCGGTATATTTAAAACGCATAGATGGCCACGCTGCCTGGGTGAATCGCCAGGTGCTGCGCATCCTGCAATACAATCGCAATACACCCGACCCGCCCGGTGGAAAAATTGTACGTTTTCCGGATGGACGACCTACGGGTATCCTGATTGATGCCGCCTTCGAATTGCTGGATAATTTAATTCCCGAACCCACTTCTGTGGAAAAAGAGGAACTTATCCAGAAAGCAATTCATTATGCTCATTCTCTGGGTATCACTAGTATCACCGATAATTCGCCTGCCGATCTTTATTTCGTTTATGCCGATCTTGCCTCGGAAGGGGAACTGGGGCTGCGAATTCACTTCTGGGTCTATGGTACTCAAAATCTGGATTCTCTAAAGAACAGTTTTCAAAATGCTCCGGCTGTAAACGATTCCCTGCTGGAGGTACATCTGGTGAAATTCTTTGCGGATGGTTCCATGGGGTCGCGATCGGCATATTTGTTACAACCGTATCGGGATGATCCGGAAAATGTAGGTTTGCCTCAGCATTCTCCGGAGGAATTGTATCGGCTGGTGAAGCAGGCAGATGAGAAAGGGTGGCAGATTGGTATTCATGCCATTGGAGATGCTGCCAACCGGATGGTGCTGGATGTTTACGAAAAAATTGCCGCCGAGAACTACCAACCCGACCGGCGCTGGCGCATTGAACATGCCCAACTGGTGCAGCCGGAAGATGTTGCCCGCTTTGCCCGGTTGGGAGTGGTCGCTTCCATGCAGCCCGTGCATTGCATTTCGGATATGAAATGGGCCGAAGATCGCATCGGCGAGCGGGTGCAATATGCTTATAGCTGGCGTTCCATGCTAAAGCATCACGTACCGCTGGCTTTTGGTACGGATTGGCCGGTGGAACCACTAAATCCCTTGCTGGGAATTTATGCTGCAGTTACCCGACAGGACACTAGCGGAAATCCGTCTGGAGGGTGGTATCCGGAGCAACGGTTAACAGTGGGAGAAGCGGTGTACGCATACACCTATGGTTCGGCATATGCGGCCAAAGCAGAACACTGGCAGGGGCGATTACTCCCCGGCTATGTAGCCGATTTTATCGTGCTGGATCGGGATATTTTCACCATCCCGCCACGGGAGATTCTGGAGACCAGGGTTGTTGCCACCTACCTTGGGGGAGAAAAAGTATATGCTTCAAATAGTTCCCTTGCCAGCAGACTTTTTTGGGGGATGTAATTTAGATTTTTTGCCCAATGGTGTCCCTTCTTTTCTTTTTCCTTTTATCTTCAACGGAGGAAAAAATTTTCCAAATGACAAAAAGTTAAAAAACCGCAAAGTACGCGGAGGATGCGCCAAGGACGCAAAGAAATTCCACATCCGATATAAAATATCTCAAATCACAATTTCCTGAAAACCAAATAATTATTGTTGTTTTTTATAATCTAATCATAATATTACTTTTTATTCGTGTCCATTCGTGTGATTCGTGGGCAAAAACTCATTCTTTTAATTTGTGGGCAAATAATTCGTGGTTAAATGCTTTTTTGTTTGATTCGTGGTTAATTATTTCCTACGTGGCCTCATACCCTGCCAGAGAAGGATCTTTCTAATTCAGAAATTCTATTCTGACTACCTGGAGTATCTGATTAGTAAATTTCCTTTCAATTATTTAAAGAAAGCCCGAATCTTTTATTTATCATTTTACATTTTACATTTTTAATTTTATTCTATGTCCTCTGTGGTTTCTTATAGCAGTTTGCAAAATTTTAGCGGTTCATGTTCATCTGCAATCTTTCTTCTTGATTTTTTTTATTTTAAGTCGTAAAATAAAGGGTGTATTTTACGAGAAAATGAAATGGGATATCGGATTCAAGATAAGTTAAAAATTCACCCGACGGTGTACATTGCACCTACGGCTCGCATTTACGGAGAGGTAACCATTGGCGCCTATTCCAGCGTGTGGGATGGTGCTGTAATTCGGGGCGATCTGGCACCGATTGAAATTGGCGAAAATACCAGTATTCAAGAAGGGGTGGTGGTGCATGTGGATACCGATGTTCCCACGAAAATCGGAAACAACGTTACTGTTGGGCACGGAGCAATCATTCACGGCGCTACGATTGGAGATAATTGCATTATTGCCATTCAGTCTGTGGTACTAAATCGAGCAGTGATTGGAGAGAATTCCATCGTGGGCGCTGGAGCAATCGTCATGGAAGGGAAGGAAATTCCTCCCAACTCAGTGGTATTCGGAGTTCCCGGTAAAGTCGTGAAATCCGTGACCGATGAAATGAAAAAGAGCATCGCCGAAAACGCCCGGGTTTATGTAGAATTGGCTCAAGCTTATCGCGAGCGAATGTCCGGGAAGCGGAAAATCGAAGAGGCTTCATCATGAAAACACACAAATATTTCTCTTCTTTAAATATTCTGCTGGATAATATTGAAGGCACCAACCTGCTGCTGGAGTATTTTGCCGATTTCAGCCGCAATATTTTCCAGGCACGGGATTTCAAGAGCATCATCAATATATTCTACCGGGAATTGCGTAAAATTTATGTGAACCAGAATATCGAGTTTGTCCTGTGGCACAACAACCAGCGGCTGGTGAAGTTTATTTACAATCCCCAAGCAGATAAGGTTATGCCCATCGAGGAGTTTACCGAACGCAACACCATTTACAACTATGTGCTGGAACAACAACAGACGGTACTAACCAACAATTATCGCCAGTTCTGCCAGAATTTAGGTGTTTCCGATTGTCATTTAGATGCCAGTTCCTGGATTGGTGTACCGCTGGTGGTGCGGGGAAAGGTGCTGGGAATGGTCAGCGTGTGGGATGACAATCCCGAACATTACCTGCGACTTCAGGATAAACAGTTCCTCTCCGCAGTATCGGATATGGTGAGTTTTGCCATCGAAAATATTTACCTGTATGATTACATCGTGGAGAAGAACGGTTCTTACAAAATTTTCGAAACCATTCTTCCCAAAGGACTTCACCGCAATTCCCTTAAAAACGTGATTGCCCATCTGCTGGATTCGGTGTTGCATCAATCCCATGTTAAATACTCCGGAATTTTCCTGCGGAGTCAGTTCCACAACAAATGGCGTTTGTTAAGTGAACGTTTCCAGGAGAAGGAACTGGCGCAACTGGGAATAGATTTGATTGGTGGTCTGTTTAGTGTGAAAGACGAGGTTTTTAATGGCCAGGAATATTTCTTCTGGCACAGCCAATACGTGGCGCATCCTTTGAATAATGTGTTTCGGGAGCGGCTGGCGAAGTACGGATTAAACGCAGCGCTGGTGTTCCCCTTCCGGGTGGAGAAATTTTATTACGGAGTGTGGGTTGTTGCCTTTCACGAAAAAGAGGAAGAGCTCTCGCAGGAGGAATTGCACCTCTATCGCTTCATCTCTTACATGCTGGTACAGCTCATTGAAAAGAAAGCGTTGATTGAGCGAAAGAACCGTTACGAAACGTACATGAAGCACCTGGAGAGCATGAAAATCGTGGGGGAATTGGCCAGTGGTTCCGCCCATCATTTAAACAATATTTTAAGCGTGATTTTAGGTAAGGTACAGATGCTGCGCAAGAAGCTGGGGAATTCGCAGCATCTGCGGGATCTGGTCATGATAGAGCGGGCAGCGCTGGACGGTGCCAAAACAGTGAAGCGCTTGCAAAGCGTAAGCAGTAAAGCAGGAGACAGCGGCGAGCGCAAACCGTTGAATGTGAACGACCTGATTCAGGAAGTGGTGGAGATTGTGCGTCCCCGCTTCGAGCGCGAAGCCCAATCCCGCGGCATCACCTACGACCTGCGCCTCAATCTGGGGAGCATTTATCCCGTGATGGGAGATTCTACCGCCCTTCGGGAAGTCTTGTTAAATCTGGTAAACAACGCGCTGGATGCCATGCCCCAGGGCGGTCAACTATCCATCCAGACTACCCTGAAGGAAGACAATGTACTCATTTTCGTTTCCGATACCGGAGTGGGAATTCCCCCCGATGTGCAGGATCGCATTTTTGAACCCTTCTTCACCACCAAAGGGGATAAAGGAAACGGTCTGGGATTGAGCATTGCTGCGGAAGTCATTTCTGCCCATAACGGGAAAATTTATGTGGATTCCATCCCGGACAAAGGCTCCATTTTTATGATTGAGTTACCCGCCCTCAAGGATCAATCGCTTATCGAAGTGGAAAGCAGCGCACCCACCAGCCGGTTCGATGTCAAAGTGCTTTTGGTGGATGATGAGGGAATTGTGCGCGAAACACTGGCCGAGATGCTGGAAGATGAAGGGTGCGAAGTCACCGTAGCCAGCGGTGCAGAGGATGCCTTGATTAAATTCCAGAAGTATCAGTGCGATGTGGTGCTTACGGACTTGAGCATGCCGGGAATTAACGGTTACGAGTTAGCGCAACGGATTAAAAAAGTGAGTCCCGAAACACCCGTGCTGCTCATCACCGGCTGGAATCAGCTGGATCGCAAATTCATGAAATCCAATAAAGTGATCGACGGCATCATCGAAAAGCCGTTTAATATGGAGCAAATTCGCCAGCAGTTTAACCGGGTGCTGCGCCGCAATGGCAAAATGCAAAATACCGAGATGCTCTCCTTTTAATTCCTCCCTCAAAGAGCGATTGTTGTAGTAAATTTACCTTTTCTTTTTATCAGGACGGAAGGGTATCCGGGATTTGACTGTTTTAGGTGGAAGAAATTCCGGTGTGGTTGGCAAACTGCAACTGGTACAATCGATAATACAATCCGCGCTGTTTCAATAATTCCTGGTGTGTCCCCATCTCGCGGATGCGTGCTCGATGCATCACCACAATCTGATCCATAGCCTGGATTGTGGAAAGCCGGTGAGCGATTACAATTGCCGTGCGTCCCTGAAGCACCACCTTTAGCGCTTCCTGAATCAAGTGTTCCGATTCACTGTCGATGTTGGCGGTAGCTTCGTCCAGAATAAGAATCTGGGGATCGAAAGCGAGAGCCCGCGCCAGCGCCAGCAGTTGTTTTTGCCCTTGAGAGAGATTTCCACCTCGCTCCTGAATCCGCGCTTCATATCCTCCGGGCATTTTTTCAATAAAATGATGGGCATGGACCATCCTGGCCGCCCAGATGGCGCGCTCCCGGGTGATGCGGGGATCATTTAAAGAAATATTCTCCAGCACGGTTCCGGAAAATAAAAACACCTCCTGCGGTACCACCGCCATCAACTGCCGTAAAGCGGTTAAATCCCATTCCCGCACATCGACCCCATCCACTAAAACCCGTCCCCGCTGTACATCGTAAAACCGCCCTACCAGACGGGAAATGGTGGTCTTACCGGCACCGGTGTGCCCCACCAGACCGTAACGCTTCCCGGGAGGGATGTACAAATTGATATCTTGCAGTACCTGTTCGGAATCGTAGGTAAACCACACGTCCCGGAACTCAATCCCCCGTGTGAGGCGATTGGTGCGGTATCCGTTAGCAGGGGAAACAATTTCCGGTTGGGTATCCAGCAGGGTGAAGATGCGTTCCGAAGCCGCCAGTGCAGACTGCAGCACGTTGTATTTTTCGGATAAATCGCTGATGGGGCGGAAAAAGCGCCGAACGTACTGAATGAAGGCAATGAGTATTCCGAAGGTTACCTGTTGGTGTTCCAGAAAAAAAGCACCCCGGTAAATAATCAGCGCCAGAGCCACGGCACCCAACAATTCCACCAGTGGAAAAAAGATGGCAAAATAGAAAATAGTGCGAATGTACGCTGCCGTGTACTGCCAGTTGATTTTGCGGAATTGCCGGAAGTCTTCTTTCTGGCGGTTAAACAATTGAACAATGGCCATGCCCGAAATGCGTTCCTGCAAAAAGGAATTAATCCGGGCAATTTGCCGACGAATTTCTCCGAAAGAATGCCGCACTTTGCGACGAAATAGAAAAGAGAGGAGGCCAATAAAAGGTACCACCGAAAGCGTCCAGAGCGCCAGCCCGAAATGGAGGGAGAACATCATGAAGACAATGCCCACAATGAGCAAAATGTCTCCGAAAATCATCACCAATCCCTGGGTAAAAATCTGGTTCAGGGATTCCACATCCGAGGTGACGCGGGTGATGAGGCGCCCAACGGGATTGCGATCGAAAAATTGCTGATGGAGGGTTTGCAGGTGGCTAAAAATGTCCTGACGCAAATCGAGCATGATGCGCTGACCCACGTACTGGGTGGTCATCATCTGGGCGTAGCGGAATATGAAATTCCCCAGCAGTACTCCCAGGTACAGGGCCGCAATGAGGTACAACCCGGCGTATTGCCCGGTCAGGATGTAGCGGTCTACGGCAATTTTGGTGAGGTAAGGCCCCAGAATCTCCATGGCCATCCCCGCAATAATTAAAAGTACTGCCAGAGCCATCCAGTACCAGTACGGCTTTCCGTAGCGGAGGAGTTTTAGGAACAGAGTTCGGTCGTACACCGGGGTTTGAGTACTCTCTTCCGAAGCGGGAGGATGGAAACGCATGGTTCTCCTTTACTTACAACTGCGGAATATTTTGGGTAATTCCGTTTTGACCCAATGCTTTAATTTGCGATAGTCCCGAAACTGTTTTTCGTGCGCTTTAAATTCGGCGCTGTGGTAAATCCAACGCCCCTTCTGGCGGCGGGCAGGATAAAGGATGTGAAGCATTTCGTGGAACATAATGCCTTCCCGCACAAATTCGGGAACCCGGCTATCCTTCAGACAGCGGCTGATGACCAGCAGATTTCTCTCGTAATTGAAATAACCCAGCCGACGCAAACTTTGCCGCTGGCTCCAGCGCAAATTGGGAAGGGGAAGCTTCCCCTCGAAATAGGTGCGGTTCATTCGCTGAAAAAGTTCGGTAAGGTACTCATCTTCTGCCTTCACGGGTTTTTGTTGCCGGGATTGCTTGAATTCCCTTTCGTAATGATCAAGGGTATGTAAAACATTCTCCGGAATCGTTCTGCGGTGTAAACGATGGAGGAAAACAGTGCCCAGCACCTGTAAATATTCTTCCGAAAAAGAAATATCAATGTAAGAAGGCATCAGGATGAAGCGGGTTTTGCTGTAGCTTACGTGGTGGGAAAATTGGTCTGAAGCACGATATTTCAGGTAAATGTGGGGAACATTGTGAGGAGCCAATTGCCGGGCAGTGTGGGAAAGCTCGGAAACCACTCGTCCAAAAAAGTGCTCCCGCTCCAGCAACTGATGTGCCCAGCCTTCCATATTCCACAACGCTGCGCGGCTTTTGAGCGTGAGCTGCGCGGTGGTAATTCCCCGCTCTTTAAGCAGGTGTTTTATCCCCTGCACATGCGATAGATATTCCGCCCCAACCTTACGCCTTTTTTCGGGATTTGAGACACCAACCAGTACTTTAAATAAATAATCCTGGTCTCGTACGATGCCGGGAATGCGATATTGAGCCATGTCCGCCTTTAACATGATTCGATTTCTGAAAATTGCCTTTTGAATCGTTTAAACCGGGAAAGCAACGGGATAATAAAAAGAAGCAGGGGTAAAACGATTTCCCCCTGCTTGCGAAAATTCGTGTTAAGAACCGATTTAATATTCCAGCGTTTCTCCCACTTCCAGAATCCGGCTCTTGAATCCTTTGGCGGTAACTGCATCCACAAATTTTTGCGGATCTACGTCGATCACATCAAACGTTTTGTAGTGCATGGGAATCACCAGTTCCGGCTGCAGGAATTCCGTGGCTTTAACGGCATCTTCGATACCCATGGTAAAATTATCGCCAATGGGCAGTACCGCCACGGCAATTTTATTCATCTCGCCAATGAGTTTCATGTCGTAGAATAACCCTGTGTCTCCGGGATGGTAAAGGGTTTTCCCATCCATGGTTACCAGAAATCCGCAGGGATTACCTGTGTACGTTCCATCGGGTGCGGCGGAACCGTGGTGGGCGATGGTCAGCTTCACCCGGCCAAAGGGGAAATCGTGCGCCCCGCCGATATGCATGGGATGCACGTTGGCTCCCTGGTTCGCGCAGTAATTGGCCAGTTCAAACGGTGCTACAATGGTGGCATTATTGGCTTTGGCAATTTCCACCCCATCTCCAATATGATCCACATGGCCGTGGGTAATCAGCACGTAATCCACTTTAATCTCTTCCGGTTTGGTTTTGGCTAACGGATTACCCGAAAGGAAAGGGTCGATAACCACACTGCCTTTACTACCCTCTACAATAAAAGCCGAATGTCCCAGATATGTTAACTTTGGCATGGTACCCTCCTGAAATTTTTGGTTCAAAAATGATTATCCTTCTGTCCCAATGAAGCTATTCACCCGAAAAAAGATATGTGCACGTTTTTTCGATGTTTAGCGAAATCCGTTTACCTCTCGGGATTCCCGCTTTTTAGATGCCAGAAATTTGTGCCCGTTCAGCAATCGAAATTAATAAAATCGGGTAGAAGAACAAAGAAGAAAAGAAAAGTCATCTTTCCCGCAAGGGATATTCTTCTATTTGAATGAAAATGAAAATAGGGAAGGTTGTTAATATCAAAAGGCCTTTTTACATAATTGAAGGATATTCTCCAGGGACGTTTATTTGATGGTATTTCGCAGTTTCTGAAACTAATGGGAGTTTTTTTCTTTCGAAGTGCTTCCCATTACTACCAGGACAACCACTACCCATTTTTCTGCCTGCTGAAAGATGATTGAATTTTCGGATGCTTTACTCACCGGAAATTGTTAAATTCACAACAAATTGAAAAAAGTGGAGATTTTTTATGCTCAAGTACACCACGTTTAATACCGAAATCAAAGAAGGAAATTGTATTCAAATCCCCATCGAAGTGCAGGAAAGACTTTCGCTGGCTCCGGGAACTCTGGTACAGGTCTCCATCAAAAAAATTCGTTCGAAACGGCTGGATATGCTGATTAAGGAAAATCCTTTGTACAAATTGATTAATTTAGGTGAAGAAGAGAGGAAAGAATGAAAACGTTTATTGACACCTCTGCCTGGCTGGCGATTGTCAACAAGAACGATCCCGCACACTCCCAATTTACCGGAGAATTTCAGAGGCTTCTGGAGGAAGGGGATCGCCTGTACACTACCAATGTAGCCATAGGCCAGGTATTAAGCGAACTGAGTAATCTCAATCGGGAAAAAGCGTTCCGGTTTCACGAAATTGTAGAAGAGGCCTGGTTCGGGACGCATCTTCATATTATGTGGATTGGGCGGAAAACCCAGTGGGATGCTTTGAAAATGTGGAGACGTTTTGCCCACTTAAAACTGGATGTGTTCGATTTTGCCAGTGTGATTTTGATGAATCGCCGGAATATTCGCCAGATTTTAACCCGGAATAAAGATTTTTATGAGTTGGGTTTTAAAATTTTACCGGAAAAATAGGGACGTGTTATGGGACTTACGGACATACTTTTACCAGACAGGGAAGAAAAAATAATTGGGTTTGCCGGTGGAGATGGAAGAAATTATCTCATTGAGCAGATGGCTAACACGCTGTCTGCGGCAGGCAAGCGCATTCTCATTGCAGCGCTGGGGCATCAGGTTCTGCCGATTATTGGCGAAATTGTAGTGGCGGAGAAAGCGGACGCTCTTTTGAAC
>JALXCH010000542.1 GCA_026991005.1 Calditrichia bacterium
TCATCAATTTACCGGCGCACTGCCAGATTAAAATCTATACCCTGGCAGGAGATCTGGTAGCAACCTTAACCCACAACGACCCCCAGCTGGGATTTGAGGATTGGAATTTAACCTCTTCTGTGGGGCAAGCCGTTTCCAGCGGTATTTACCTGTTTACCGTGGAAGATTTGAATACCGGAGAGGTGCAGGTGGGGAAATTTGTGATTATTAAATAAAGAGCAGGATGAAATTAAAAACGGAAAATGCGCAGGGTTTGACTATGAGGGTTCAATATCTGGTGTTATTATTGGTGCCGGTACTATTGTGGGCGCAATATCAGCGTCCCGGGAGTACCGATGCCCAGTTTTTAAAAATTGACGTCAGTCCCCGTGCGGCAGCCATGGGAGGCGCGCTGATTTCGGATACCCGGGGAGCCGAAGCCGCCTATTACAATCCCGCGGCGCTGGCACGCATCCCCAATATGGACGCTGTATTTACCCATACCAGCTGGTTTGCCGGAATTAACCATGAATTTGCTGCGGTGGCGAAAACCTTCGGCTTGCTGGGGACGATTGGATTATCAGCGACCGCCCTCTACACCGATGAGATGGAGGTGCGCACACCGCTTCAGCCCGACGGTACCGGCGAAACGTTTTACGCGGGAAACTATCGCTTTACCCTCTCTTACGCCCGCTACCTGACCGACCATGTCACCCTGGGCGCCAATTTTAGCTATATTGCCATGAAGCTGTACCATAATTTTTCCGCCGATGCGGTAGCGGTGGATATCGCCGTTCTCTATGCCACTCATTTCCGGGGATTTCGTTTTGGGATGAAGATTGCCAATTTCGGTTCCGAAGTAAAATATGTCAACGAGTCGTATCCGCTGCCCACGAACTTTCAGTTTGGACTTTCCATTCATGCGCTGAAAACCGAGAACTACACGGTGCTGGCCAGCTTCGGCGCCATAAAACCGAACGATGGTCAGCCTCTGGGGCTGCTGGGAATGGAAATGAACTGGCGGGAAGTCATCTTCCTGCGCGCTGGCTATCATTTGAATCACGAAGTCATTCGCTATTCATTCGGGGGAGGTCTGCACTGGAAAGTCTCTGAATATTTGCTTCGATTCGACTATTCTTACAACGATTACAGCCTGCTGGGAGGAACCCATCGCTTCGGAATTGGATTTGGATTTTGATGGGGAAAAGAGGAGCGGGTAAATAGAACTTAGGTGGAACAGGGCAGGGAGGGGAATTTCCCGATGTTTTTTAAGATATTACGTGAGATTGGAAAAGTGTTGAGTGCTTTAACACAGAATAGAGAAAAATTTCGGTGGAGGTTACTGTGGAGCGTCCTTCTGGTTATTTCGAGCGGAGGTGCTTTTCTGTTTGCTCAATCCACTTCGGTTTATTTTAAAAATTTTGTGCGGCATTCCGAAGGTGATTTCTGCCAGCATCTTCCACCGCTCACTTCCTTTGTGGTTTATTTGAATGGAGACGAGAACCGAATTTTACTGGAAAATGCTCCTCGCTGGGAACCCAATGCCGATCCCAACATCAATGGCATGGGAGTGTTTGGTGTGGAGCTGGGAAATTTTACTTCTCCCGGCTTGCAGGCGGGAGATACGGTGCACATTCGTTTTACCTGCCAGGTAACGCAGCAGCAGGGGATATTAACTGCGGTGGTCAGCGGAATTCCCTGGTATTACTTCCCCACCACACTCACCCTTATGCCGACCAATTTCCCTCCACCGCCTTCCGATGTTCTCCTGGAATTTACTCCGGATGGTTTTCGCAAAATAACCTGGAATCCGCAGAATAATGTAACATACAGCGTTTACCGACACCTCCTGCACGATACGGTAGCGCTGGGACAACCCCGCAGGCTGTATTACAGAATTGCCTCGGGAATCGCCAGCGGTACCTGTATCGATAGTAGTGGCTCCCACCGGGCGCATGGGTACATCGTTCTTCCTGTGCGCTCGGGAGTTTATGGACCCCATTCCCAGGAGGTAAAGGATTACCCTCCGGCACCGGTAGAGGTGAATGCCGCCGTTGCCTCCACCCAGCCGCTAACGGTTGCCGTGACGTATCATTTCCCCGGAGATACCACGGGAATGCAATTCCGCATCTATCGGGATACCACCGCCGCCGTGCCTCTGGATTCCCTGCATCGGGTGGGGAGCGTGGCGGGATTGGCATTTCTGGATTCCTCGGTGGTGCTGGGGCGGATTTACTACTACCGGGTGGCAGCAGTGAATTCGTTTGGGGTGGAAGGACTCTGGAGTTCGGTGGCTCGAGTGGTAGCCGAACCGTTTGCCGGGGGAAAACCCGACCTGGATGTGCTTTACATTTCCCGTTCTCCCCGATATCCTCGCTTTCAGGTGGCGTACGATCCCCCGGGGTACAATCCTCATCTGCAACCGGGGACGCAGTTTCTTCAGCATTATCCCCTGAATGGAGAAAATTTGAAATACACGGCGGTTATTCGCAATAGCGGTGGTGGTGCCAGTGGGGGATTTACCGTGGAGTGGTGGGTGGATTCCACCCGCATCCAGACGCAGCATTTCTCCGAACTGTTTCCCGGGCAGAAGGTTATTTCCCGCTTTACCTGGCCTTACGACAGTTTGCATCCCAATATGATTGAATGTCGTGCCGTCGCGGATTCCTCCATTACCGAAGTCACCGAAAGCAACAACCAAATTGCCATTCGCAGCAACGGGTTGAGTTTTCATTTTTACGTGGAAGACAGTTTGCGGCATCTCTTCGAAACCCACGAGAATTCCTGGGGTTCTTACAGCTTCGAAGACTGGGCGCAGTTCGAGTTACAGAAGATGCGGCAGTTTTTCCGGCAGGCAGTGTATCCCACCACCACCTCGCAGGGGGTAACCGAGTTTGTGTTTCTGGATACGGTAACTTACCATCCCAATGGGACTCTTCCCGCTTATGGGACCCATGCACTGCCATCGGAATTATGGGATGGGCAGTGGGGCTTTTTAGGAGATGAGGCCTCGTTGAATTATTTCCAGAATATCGTATTGAACCAGAATAACGGGGTGGATTGGGCGTTGTTGCACGAGTTGGGTCACCAACTGGGGCTTATCGACTTGTACAACATGGATGTGCAGGAAAGTGAACTGCAGGTGATCGAACCCCGCACCGGTCAGAAACCGCCGCTTACCCCCGTTGCCTGGGATGTGTTGCACTATTGCAGTCGGCACAATTACCTGATGCACAGCAATTTTCAGGCGGGATTTTCCGATCACTCCGCCGGCGCCCTGCAGCGCAACTGCGGCAAACGGCGGGGATTTTTCGGGGAGTATCTGGCGGATGTTCCTGCGGAGAATAGCCTGCTCCTCCGCAACAGCAGCGGAAAACCGGTACGCAATGCGGAAATCCGGGTGTACCAGATGCAGGATAACATCATTCCCAACACGGTTAAATTTAGCGGTGCAACCGATGCGGAAGGGCGGTATGTGTTCCCCCATGTTACGGATACTTCCTATTTTGGCGGGATTTCGGTAAACCATCCTTTTTCTTCCAATTTCAGCCAGAACCCGCATGTAGTGGGAACCAATGCCGTGCTTTTTGTGCGGCTGGCAAAAGGGGACAGTGTGGGCTACGGGTTCATCGATATTTGCGATTTCAATGTGGCATACTGGTCTGGCGATTCGCTTTCCGCTACCTACGTGCTTCCCGTAACCCAATGGTTTCAAATTCCTCCCGGTGCAATCGAGCAATCCGAAGCGGAAGTCCCTGTACGAACCGAGCTCATCGGGAGCTTCCCCAATCCCTTCAATCCCCGCACATGGATTGTTTTTGGGTTGCATGAAAAGAGTCCGGTACATCTGGAAATTTACAATATTGCCGGAGAGCGGGTGCGGGTTCTGGCTCACCGGGTGTTTTTACCGGGACGTTACCGAATACGCTGGAACGGCACAAACGATGCGGGTGTTTCCCTGCCCAGCGGTGTGTATTTTGCGCGATTGAAAACAGACCATTACCAGAAAGCGCTGAAATTAATTCTTCTTAAATAAACGGAAGATGATAAATGAAAAGTGAATCTGTGTTCAAATGTAACAATAGCTCTTTCGCAGCAATTCTGGAATTCACAGAATGGTGCGAAAAAATTCAATAAAAGAGGCAAGGTTGGTGTTGAACTGCATCCATTGGGTATTTCGCGTATGAGCCAAATTTTCTCGAATGAGATTTTTCCTATTACTAAAGCGAGAGAGATGCTTCGCCCTGCTTCGCGCAAGACTCAAAAGGAGGGCAGGATGCTGGCATTGATAGGCAAAGAGAAAAGCAATTTCTTATTTTATGGGCACATGAGTTTTTTCAAACAAAATTAAAAAAGGAATGGCAGTGGTTTAAACCATTACCAGGTGAAAAAATGAGGGGTAAGATCGGTTGTAGGACATCATTTTTAAAAGGAACGTTGCTGGGTTTGCTGGTGCTGATGTTGGGAGGATTACTTCACTCGGGTTGGGGGCAATCGTCCTTTCCGGTGCGTACCCGATGGGTGTCTCCCACCAACCAGAAACCGTTAAGCTTTCGGGAATGGAAAGCCCGCTGGGAAGCCCGGTCCCATCCGGTGGGAGGAGAAGTGGTTTACCGCTCTCCGGGATTGGTGACGACCCACCGTGACTCTTTTACCTTCGGACAGGATTATCTTTACTACAAAGCGTTTGTTATGCACCAGAATATGACCCTTTGCGAGGACCTGCCGCCTACGGCTTCCTTCATTGTAATGCTCAATGGAGACGATAGCCGCATTTTAACGGAGGAAGCACCGCGCTGGTCGTTTGGTGATCCCAATATTAGCGGATTGGGCTGGTTCGGGGTTGAATTGGGAAATTTTAATAATCCCGCGGTTGCTGTTCACGATTCTTTTACCTTTGTGTTTACCTGCTACAACGAACAGATAGGATACGAGCAGGGTACCCTCACCGATTCGGTACAGGCTATTCCTCTACCTCCGGCTTTTCCTCAAACTCTATATTTACAGGGAGGGAATATCCCCTTACCACCGAAGAACATCCGTCTTTCCCGGCAGAACGGCGCGATTCGCCTGTGCTGGAAGCAGGAGCCCGGTTACAGCTATTTAATTTACCGCCGCAATTTGAATGACACCCTGGCGCTGCATTTCCCCCGGGGACAGTTTGAAAAAATTGCCGAGAATGTGGTGGATTCGGTGTATTGGGATACTTCCATCGACACCACCCAGATTTACGGTTATATTTTGTTCAGCAAGAGGCTGGGAAGCGGCGAGGTAAGCGGGCATTCTCCGGAAGTCCGGGAAGAGGTACAGCTCCCTGAAGTGCGGGCGATATTGGTGCAGCCTACCCTGTATTCCGGAATTGCCAGTCGGGTGCAGGAACTAGTGACGGATTGGGAGTCAGAAGGTGCCCAGGTGGTGGTGTACAGCATGCAGTTTGCCTCGCCGACCGCCCTGCGCGATACTCTGCGGCACATTCCGGGACTTACCGGGGCGTTGCTCATCGGGGATTTCCCCGTACCCTGGTATCAGGTGTGCGACGATAGCGGGCAGCATTATCAGGAATTCCCCTGTGATTTGTTTTTTATGGACCTGGACGGTATCTGGCAGGATAATTACCATTATGTTACCAATGTGGGAATGGTTCCCGGAGGTGATGGAATTTACGATACACACACTGCCAATTTCCCTCGCCAGAGTGAGAAGCCCGAGATTGTAGTGGGGCGGATTACGCCCACGCCAGGTATGGGTCCGGCAGAAGAGGTAATTAATTTCTACCTGGAAAAACTGCACCAGTATCGCTACGACCTCGGTGGTATTCGACAGAATTTTCGAGCTCTGGCTTTTCCCGATGACGACTGGCACGAATGGGGCGACATGCTGGCTTACAATTACATCAATCAGGTGTATCCGGAAGTGATTTCCATTTCCAACCAGAATCAGACCACGGCCAGTAACTACGAAGCCCGGCTGGATGATCATTTCAGCTTGATCCACGTGTGGGTGCATTCCTGGCCCCAGGGACATTCCTTTAAAATTAACAACGGAACCGCCTGGGATCCTTTTTATAACTATCAGATTCTCCCTGCAAATACCAATGCTAATTTCTTTCAACTGTTTGCCTGCGGAAATTGTCGTTACGTAGAGGATTTGAATTGTGGCGCCATTTACACTTTGCAAACTG
Source organism: Calditrichia bacterium (assembly GCA_026991005.1). The sequence continues at coordinate 6,161 of JALXCH010000542.1, forward strand.
TGGCAGGAATTAATGCCATCGGAACCACCCATAGCGGGGGAATGCTGCATTACGATTATTTTTACCAGCAATTGGCGCAGGGAATGGCGTTTGGGGAAGCGTTTTTGCGTACATTTCAGTTCGTGGGGAAATACGGTTTTTCTTCGGATATAAAAGGCTGGTACTATGGGCTCACTTTCTTAGGGGATCCCTTTGTGGTTCCCGAAGCACCCGGCGCCACTCCCATTGTGCTAAAAGAACCTCTCCATCTTTCTCCTGATTTTCGACTGGTGAATTATCCCAATCCCTTTAATAATGGTACCCAGATTGAGTTTACTGTTTCAGGGACAGGCAAAATTGTTTTGCAAATCTACAATCTTTTGGGGCGGGAAGTTCGTTCTCTTCATTTTACCGGGTATTCTCCGGATAAAATCCGCTGGTATTGGGATGGGACGGATGCCCACGGAAATCCCGTAGCGGGGGGTGTGTACTGGTGTGTTTTAAAATCCGGAGGTAAAGTACAAGCGGCGCAAAAAATGGTGTATCTTAAGTAATGATGGGAAATAAATACTACATTGTTGCACTCTTTTTGTTGCTGGGCGGGATTTCTTCTTCGCTTCAAGCTCATGGTTATGTGTTTGCCAGATCCAATGAGGAAATGCGCGACAATATCAAAATTTTACTGGGACCGGCTCAAATGATTCTGGAGTATCAGGCGGTGTATCAGGGACAGATTGCTCCCCATGTGCGCTTGATGATGGATAAGAATCAGGATAATTTTTTATTCCCGGATGAGGTGGAGCAGTTCGTAAGGTTTTTTGTTCAGGATTTCAACCGGCAGCACCGGGAACATTTTGTGGAGATAAATGGGCAGTTTGTCTCTTTTCATCTGGATTCCCTGGCGTTGCCGGGAATTGAAACGGACTCGCTTCTGGCGCCGCTCAAAGTGTTTGTACGGCTCCACATTGAAGGTTACAACCTCCCTGATGGGAAAAATTGGTTGCACATCGATCCCCGTTTCTTTTTCCTGATCGGGGATCACTTCATTCGGCTGGCAAAACAGTACGTGGCGTTTACCGACGAGCAGGAAGCTAAAATCGGCCGGTATTTACAGATTGAGCTTTATGGGAGTCGTTCGCTTTGTTTTACCCGCACCTTTCCGGGACGTATTCGCCGGAACAAAAAATCGATTTACATTTACGGGGTGTTTTACGATCAGAACCTGAAGAAATTGCATCAGGAGCAGATTCCCTGGTTTCGGGTGGAGATGGTTAGGGAATAAAAAAGAGGACATAGGGCATAAGGCATAAAGGGATAGGGTATATAGGGTATATAAAGTTTATAGGGTAGATAGGGGAATATGTGTTTTTACTGAAACTTAAACGTCCTTGTTTGCTTGCTGGATTGTTCCGACGAATTACGCAAACATCCCTGTTTGCTTGCGGGATTGAATCTTCCAAGATTCAAAATCGCCCATGCTTTCAGGTATAAGGCATAGGGCATAGAGCATATCCCGCCTAATGCGCAAACATCCTTGTTTGCTTGCGGGATGATCCCGACTAAAACGCAAACATCCATGTTTGCTTTCGGGATTGAATCTTCCAAGATTCAAAATCGTCCACGATTTCAGGGCTGAAAGAAACACGATTTCAGGGCGGAAGGAAGAATGAGTTACGATTATTTGAAACAGGCGATTTATCTGGAGCATCTTTCTACCGGTGCGCTAGTGCTGCTTTTGGGGGTGGCGTTTGTCCTGGGTGCCCTGCATGCGTTGAGTCCCGGACACGGGAAATCGCTGATGGCCGCCTATCTGGTGGGAACTTCCGGTCGGCTGCGCGATGTGCTGATTCTGGGAACCACCATCACCCTCTCCCACGTGTTCAGTGTGGTGGTGCTGGGATTGATTGCTCTGTGGCTGGAGGATTTCTTTCTCCCCGGTTCGGTCAGCCTGTATTTCAGCCTGGGCTCCGGAATTCTTATTTTACTGATCGGGGTTTACCTGCTGATCAGCCGCTGGCGGGCGTATCGGCGGGTTGGTAGGGAATCTGCTTCCAACGGGAATATAGAAACCATTTTGCCCGGACATTCTCATTCTTCAATTGAGGGAAACACCACCGCACACGTCCATTCGCATGCTCCGGGACATTCCCACGAATCCGAGCATTCCCATTCCCACACCCATCACCATTTCGATCGCCGCCTCTCCCTGTGGCAAAATATTGTGCTGGGTGTCTCCGGGGGAATCGTCCCCTGTCCCAAAGCCCTGGTCATTTTACTGCTGGCCATTTCCCTGCAGAAAATTGTTCTGGGACTGGCCATTATCGGCGTGTTCAGTCTGGGATTGGCGGCGGTACTCATTGCCCTGGGAATCGTAGTGATTCGTTCCGGCAATCTCCTGGAGCAGCGGATAAGCGACCGCCGCATTCTCTTCCTCCCGGTGCTGGGTGCGGTGGTCATTATTGCACTGGGAGGGTGGCTGGTGTGGCAAACCCTTGGGCAATTTTGAGATTGAGGAGGGTAATAGAATTTTTGAAGTAACAACCATTAAAAATCATGTTTGTTTAGCAGTGTTTTCTGGACATTTAATGGTTTAAAGTTCAATTTAATTCGTGAATATTCGTGCTATTCATGGTTCTAAATAAGAGGCTTTTATGAATAAACATCCGCTCTTTTCCCGATTCCTGTTTTTGCTCACCCTTTTCGGTCTGGTGGTTTTACTTCCGGCACAATCGCCGTATCTTTCTAACCTCCGCGCCACCAAAGATTCCCCGCTCTACACCACCTACGCGGCGGCCATGGAGCGTTCGGAATTTGTACTGGATGAGGGGTACCACTTCCGTTTTTACGATTCCACCCGCGGCATAGATTTTACCACCGATACTGGCGGCGACCTTTCCCTGGCTTTCCTGCGCGGTGCGGATTATGTGTACGAACTGAAGCATTTCGCCCGGGAGCCGGTGATTACCCTCTCCTACCCGGACATGGTGGCGTATTTCTATTATCCTTACCCGGATGTGCGGGTGGAGGCTACTTTTCTGGTGCAGAGCTCCCACCTGGCCCTCCATGAGGTAACCATCATCAATGAAGGAAAGGAAGCGCAGACGCTGCAGGTGATTCCCTTCATGCAGAATAACTACCGGCTGTTCAACAAGGTGGCATTCTTCCCGCAGGAAAATGCCATTGCCTTCACCCATGAGGAGCTACCGGACGGCTGGACGCTGGAGCACCAGGTACCATACGTTTCTCCGGTGCGGGACGTGTTTCTCGTTTCCCGCCAGCCGGATCGCCAGACCAGTTACCGCAGTTACCGTTGGGGACAGGTGGAGATTCCCCAGGAATTTCGGCTGGAGAAGAAACCGGTGTACGTGGTTTGGGGCCGGATGGATCATTCCAACGGGGAGCGCTGTCGCCATACAAACCCCAAACCGCGCATTACCGTGCGCCTGAACCGCTACCCGGATCGCATCCTTACCGAATCGGTACCGCGCTGGGGAAGTACCGATCCCAATATCAGTCCCTACGGCTATTACGGCATCGAGCTGGGGAATTTTGGTGAAATCCATGATGGCGATGTGTACACCATCACCATTTATTGTCCCGAAACCGGGGAGAGTGCCACGCTGACCGACACCGTTCGCCAGATGGACACAGAGCCGGTAGTGCGCAGGGACGTCCAGCTTGCCGTCCGACCCTTGCCCGGAGCACCACAGGGGATGGGGCGGGACATCTGGGGCAGCGGTACCGAGATGCGCCTGTTCTGGAAACACACCGGCCCGGCGGTGACTTACGACGTGTTTCGCCGGGATTACCGGAAGAATGGGTATTACCGGTGTCTGGTGCGCGGGGTGATCCGCGATTTCTTCACCGACAAAAATATTCAGGGAGATAAAATTTACGGCTACGTGGTGGAAGCGGTGGATGCGCAGGGGCGGCGCGGTCCCCATTCCCGGGAAATCAACAACATTGCCGGGAGCGATTTTTTGACCGATATTCGTTACCCCGACCAGATTCGCAACAAGGTGAAGGATTTTGTGCGGGTGGTCGCCATGCCAGTTACCCTTCATTTGAGTCCCGGAGCCCGGGAAACCCTGCGCATAGTGCGGGCGGTGGCGCGTCCGGATACCAGCACCGAGGCGCTGATTCGCCAGGCACAGCATCTGCTGAAGGAAGACCTGCAACCTTACCGCCAGGCCAACGAGGCGCTCTTCTCCCGCTTATCTACACCCGAATTCCCCGATCCCGACCAGGAAATGCTCTACTGGAGCGCCTTCAATCTGATGCGGCAGGTGATGTTACCTCCCGAAGGCAAGTGCAGCACCAATTATTACGTGTTCTCCCGGGAACCTTCCTGGGGCTGGGGACATGGCGGACAGGTGTTTCACGAAAGCCTTACCATGCTGGCTTACGCTTACCTGGATGCCCGCAGCGCCATGAACAGTCAGCGGGTGTATCGCGATCGCCAGCATCCGGATGGCTACATCAACTACCGCACCGGGTCGTATCTGGACGAAACCATCCCGTACCATAACCAGCTCACCACCTCCGCTCCCTGGTACGCCTGGCAAAACTGGGAGGTGTATCGCATCACCGGGGATAAAAAATTTCTGCGGGAAATGTACCAATCCAGCAAAAAGTTTTACCGTTACTATGTGGAGAACCGGGACAGCGACGGGGACGGTCTGTGCGAATGGGGTGCCCACGCCGTGCTGGAATCCGTGCGCGATGCCTACGTGGCGGTGTGGGATCAGGTGGGCTGGCCCTCCAATTTCGAGGGGTTGGATGTGAACACCATGCTGGTGAGTGAGGCGCGGGCGCTGGCGCAGATGGCCCGGGAACTGGGATTGGAGCAGGAAGCGACTCGCTGGCAGCAGGAAGCAGACCGGCGGCAGGCGCTCATTAATCAGTACATGTGGGACGAGAGCAGCGGTTTCTACTACCATGTGGATAAAAAGGACAACGATTTCACCTTCCGGAAAAAGGATGATTTAAAACGGCAGGAGATTATCGGATTTCTACCGCTCTGGGCCGGGGTAGCCAGCGCAGAGCAGGCACAGCGACTGGTAGCGATTCTCACCGACAGCAGTAAATTCTGGCGGCCGTACGGTGTGCCTTCGCTGGCAGCGGACGATTCGTATTACAATCCCCGCGGTTACTGGAACGGCCCGGTGTGGGTGGAGTGGAATCTGCTGATTGAGCAGGGGCTGATGCGCTACGGGTACCGGGATATGGCCCGGGAACTGGTGCAGCGGGTGGCAGCGAACATGATCGATCGTCTGAAGGCCGAGCACGTCTTTTGGGAGTTTTACAGTCCCGATGAACCCTGGGGCGGGTACCACAAACAGTACATCTGGGCCGGTACCATCTGTCGAATGATGATGGAGGTGTATGGAGGAAATCCCAAATGACAAATCCCAAATAACAAATAACAAAGAGGAGTAAACCACAGAGGACACTGAAGACACTGATTTAATTAAGAATTTTGAATTTTCAATTTTGAATTAACTTTATTTGCGCACATTGGGTTAGTCCGATGCCTCTGAATGTTTTTTGACAGGATGAACAGGATGAACAGGATAAAAGATAATTTTGAATTTTGAGATTTAAGTTATTAATAATGTATTGTCCTAAAAATTCTATTAACCCTGTTTAAAAATAAGCTCACGATGCAAGTGCCAGCAGATGTTAGCCTGGGAATTCTTTCGTTTGGCAAGATTGTGATTTGTTTTTTAGAGATTGTAATTTATTTGGATTTTGGTTCTTGTAATTTGGAATTTCTTTGGAATTTGTAATTTGATGCTTGGAATTTCACAATCTGTCGTCCCTACGGGACTTGGTGGATTTGATTTGAACGTGTT
>JALXCH010000543.1 GCA_026991005.1 Calditrichia bacterium
ACTTCATTTTCGTAAAGATCGTTGAAAGAGGAAATGCTGTGACGCTCTTCCTCATCGTCCCTCTCGCTCCCCTCACCAAAGCGAATACGCAATTCTCCCGTCTCATCGAAAATGTCGTAATGAATGCCCGGTTTATCCTCTTCGTACACAAACCGCCCCTGGAACACCATCCCGGAATCCGCACGAGCCACCTGAATGTATCCGTTACCAAAATCCAGAGACACCGAAAGGCTTTTCTCTACGGTAAGGGGAACATATTTCTTCAGTACGTTCTGTTCCGGCTCTTCTCCGGCTTGCAGTCCCCACACCAGGCCAATAAACAAAAGATATGTCCAGAGAATGGTTCTCATTTAAAAAATTTTCTCTTTTAATTTTTGATTGAGCATCTCCCTTGCCCGGAAGATTTGCGCTTTAACCGTCCCCAGCGGCAGCCCCAGAATATCCGCAATCTCGTCGTAGGATTTCTCCTCCATGTGGCGCAGTAAAATCACGTGGCGATACCGCTCCGGAAGCTCCTGGATGGCTTCCTGGATGATGCGTTTGCGCTCTTCCCGCAGCAAATTTTTCTCCGGGGTCGGCTCCTGGTTGGGAAGGGTGCGTTCCAATTCCTCATCTTTATACTTCACCGGTTCGTGGATGGATTGGGTCTTCAATTTGCGTTTCCGTAAAAAATCGATGCAATTATTGGTGGCAATCTTCATTAACCAGGTGGAAAAGGCAAACTCTTCTCTAAACGAGGAAAGTGCACGAAACGCTTTAATGAATGCCTCCTGCGTCAGGTCTTCGGCTTCTTGCGGATTATGTACCATTTTATACATGATTGTGTACACCAGATTGCGATATTTGTTTAACAGTGCTTCGTACGCTTTCTGATCGCCCTGTAACGCCCGGGAAATAAGTTGACTGTCTTCTTTCTTATTCTCTGCACTCATTCTGCTTACGGAAACTTTCCTCATTTAGTTACAATTTTTCGTAATATAGAAATCACCATGTGGGTAAGCAATCAATCATTTTTGCGGAAATTGTACCACTGCCTGGTGTGGGTGCTTTGCAGAAAAGGTTTGTTTTTGTGCCGGAGATGGTTATTTTTCTGACAGTACAGAAAACCGTGGGGGGAATATCATGCATTTCCGCGAATTATTTCGGGAAGTAAATGGCGATACCGTAGAAGTTCGGGTTCCTTCTTTCGAAGAGTTTTTGCAACTGGAAGAAGTACCGGCCAGCATTCGCGCACGACGGGAAGCCATTTTAGCGGCCAAAACCCGGCGTTTCGGGAATGCACCGGAGCTTCCCGCCGGGGTGTACCGCTTTCCGCTTACCCGCGCCCCCAAACACACCATCAAGTGGATTCCCTCGCCCAATTTCAGCGACCGCCCCTCACCACGCATCGACATGCTGGTGTTTCACTACACCGTTTCTTCCACGCTGGATGCTACCGTAACCTGGTTTCGCAACCCAGATGCCCGGGCAAGCGCCCATTACGTCATTGGTAAAGACGGGCAGATTGTACAGATGGTAGCCGAAGAGAAAAAAGCCTGGCACGCCGGTAAAAGCTACTGGCAGGGGGAATCCGGGTGCAACGCTTTCTCCATTAGTATCGAAATTGTGAATGAAGGGGAGAACAAAGGGATTCCTTACACCCCGGAGCAGTACGAAGCGGCTATTTTTCTGGGGAAGCGTATTGTTGAAAAATACGGGATTCCCGCTCATCGGGTAGTGGGGCACAGCGATATCGCCCCGTACCGGAAAATTGACCCCGGAAAACATTTTAACTGGAAGCTGCTGGCGGAGAACGGGATTGGAGTATTTTACCAGCCGCCAGGGAGGTATCCGCATCGGGAGTACGGCGGGTTTACCCTGCAGCGGGGTGACAACGACCGGCGGGGCATTTATGGCGGCCAAACCTCCCGCCCCGGAGGATTTGTACGGCAACTGCAATCCCGATTGCGCAAAATCGGGTATTTCATCACCCTGGATGGAGATTTTGGCCCCAAAACCGAAGCGGTGGTGGAAGCGTTTCAGCGGCACTATTTGCCGGGAAAAATTAGCGGAAAGGTGGATGCCGATACCGCCTGGCTTATTCGTCAGTTAACTCCGGATAACTGATCATGCTTCAGGGATATTTATTTGCCATTCTCACGGGTGTTTTTTACGGATTGCAGGGGACGTACGGAAAAGTTCTCACGCGTAGCATCCCCATTCCTATTCTCACCTGGGGAAGCTTTTTCTTCACCCTACCTTACCTCGGGGCACTCCTGTTGATTCAGGGACTTCCCCCGGTTCACTGGCACGACTTTCTGTGGTCCACCGGGGTAAGTTTTGCCGTGAATGTAGTAGCCTGGAACCTGTACTTTCGTGCCCTGCAAAGTGCTCCCCTTTCCCAGACCATGCCATTCACCGCCTTTACTCCGCTATTTCTTATTCCGGTGAGTTTTCTCATTATCGGGGAATTACCGGACTGGCGCGGGGTGGCGGGAATTCTACTCATCATCACCGGCGGTTACGGCATTCACCTGAAATCGTCCAACTTGCTGGAACCGCTGAAAAGTTTGGTGACCTACAAAGGAACCCGCTTGATGCTGATCGTAGCTTTTATCTGGAGCATTTCTGCCACGGTGGAGAAAGTAGCCGTGTTGAGCAGTTCGCAGACCTTCTACGCCTTTACTATTTTCTCCCTTCTTTCCCTGGCCTACCTCCCTTACCTGCTCTGGAAACCCCAGGAACATTTCGCCATTGTGCGCCATCACCTGGCACCGCTTTTTTTCTTTGGGCTCCTTTCCGGGTTGCTCATTATTTTCCAGTTTACCGCTTTAAAATACCTGCTGGTAAGCTACGTTATTTCCTTTAAACGCGCTGGTGTGGTAGTCAGCGTCATACTGGGCGCTCTCTTTTTCCACGAAAAAGGCGCCTTCAAGAACATTTTCTGGACACTGATCATGGTGGTAGGGGTTTTTCTAATTATGAGCTGAAAAATGATTTCTTCAAAATGGCTGTGAACGAAAAAACCATCGCTAATTGCAACCTTTTCAGGCGATTTCAAATTGCATTTGTTTTAAATTTGCCGAAGGTACACGCTCCTTCACCCGTAAAATTTCCACACCAACAACCTGGTTATTTTCATTATAATCCAGGATAATGCCGGGTTCCACTTCCTGAGAATCTATAATTTTCGAGTCGTCCAGGCGGATATATATGGCATCGGATTTTTCGTCATAGTGCACTTTCATAATTTTCCTTTCATTGTTCTATCAAAATAAGCAGTAACAATCCTTTTTGGAACGGACACTTTATTATAAACTACTCTTAATACTCTGTTCCCGTATTCCTTGATCGTACCTAATGCGTGTGCAAGTTCTGGATCATTCTCTTCATTTTCTCTTTTTTAAGGAGAAGACAAAACGTATTCTATCCATTCTATTTTAACTTTTTTCTGCAATAATCATCCTGCCACGCTCAGTTAATTCATAGAAGATATTTATCATTTTCATTTCCAATAAATTTAAACATGGAAATTAATATATATCACTTTGATTAAAAACAAATACTGTCATTTTCCACTGATGAATTTCATTTTAAAAAAGAAATTCCAGGAAATAAAAAACAAAAAAGGTTGACAATCGGGAAAATTTTCTTTTTGTTTTATTAGACATAGCTCAGGAGGATAAAAT
>JALXCH010000544.1 GCA_026991005.1 Calditrichia bacterium
ACGGAAATTCCCAGAATGGAAATGAGAATCAGCCAGTACGACCAGCTTCTTTTTTGAAACATAAGTTTGAACCTCCGATTGTTCACGTTTTTACATCATAATATAGTTGCCGCAGCAAAAAAGTTTCCGGAAATTTAGAATGAAAACACGCGTAAAGAAAGTACTTAAATTCTGCTTTTTGAAGGATGAATGGGGTACCATTGCGAAAAATTTTCCCTAAAATTATTGAAATTTCCACCCCCAATTTTTCCCGGACGACAAAATCAGGAAAGCTTCTCCGAACGTTTTTGCTAAATTTTGAGGGATGGCGAAACGCAAAACGGCACCCGAACCAATCCTCACATTTATTCGATAAAGTATTTCTTCCCGGGAAAACCGATTTCCGGAAAAATCAGTGCTCATTTCACTCCATCCAAAAACCCCTGCAGTAAATGCCGTTCGGCTTGCCCTGCGGGCCTGCCCTGTGGGCTTGCCCTGTGGGCTTGTCCTGTGGATTTACCCTGCGGGTCTGCCCTGTGGGTCTGCCCGGAGTTTTCAGGGAATGTTCCAGATTTGTTGCACGTGGTGCCAGATTTCTTCTGCAACCGCCTCCGGTGCTTGTTCCCCATTAATGCGCAAAAAACGCTCCTTTTCTTCGGTACACAATTGCAGGAAACCTTCCCGAACCCGGCGGAAGAATTCCGGTCCCCCGCTCTCCAGCCGGTCTCTGGTAATCCCGGCAGCCTTTCGGCGCCGCTCGGCTTCCTCGGGCGAAATGTCCAGAAAAAACGTGCGGTACGGCTTTAGCCCGGAGGTGGCAAAACGATTGAGCACCTGCACAACCTCCAGATCCAATCCCCGACCGTACCCCTGGTACGCCGTGGTGGAGTCGAAGAACCGATCGGCAATTAAGTAGGCTCCTTCTTCCAGCAAAGGAATTAGCTTCTGGTGCACCAATTGCGCCCTGGCAGCTTCGTACAGCAAAATTTCCGTTCGGGAATGCATTTCCTTAAACTGAGGGTCGAGCAAAATCTCCCGGATTTTTTCCGAAATGGCGGTGCCTCCCGGTTCGCGCACCAGCACGGGATGAATCCCCCGGGCGTGTAACCGATCCATCAACAAACGAATCTGGGTGGTTTTCCCGCAGGCATCAATTCCTTCAAACGAAATAAAATTTCGGTAATTCATCTTTTCCCCCGGAATAAGATGGGAGATTTTGCCTTGTTAACATCATTCATCGGTATTCCGGGAGGTTTGTGAGGTGTTGGAGTGAACTCCCGGTACCGAAAGAATTTTCCACTTCTTCCCCTTAAACCGAAAATAGTTAAGCAACAGGCGAGTGCTTTCGTCAACCGCCTGAATAATCCACAGCCCCACTAATCCCACATTAAAGACAAAGGCCAGCAGGTACGCCCCAAAGGTTTCGAAGGTTAGTACACTGAAGATTGCCAGCCACATGAGCCAGGCCAGATCGGCACCGCCCCGTAAATTGCCGGAGAACACAATATTCACTGCTTTGGGAATTTGCACAATGGCCAGGGCAAAAATTACTTTGCTACCAAACTCGATCACCTCGCGGTTAGAGGTAAAAGCCGCCAGAATGGGATGGTGGAACAGGAGAATAACCAGTACCACCAGCACCGAAACCAGCAGTGCCACCCGTCCGGCCAGCCGCCCGGTGCGGATGGCCATGCTCTCGTCCTCGGCACCCAGACTTTTGCCCACCAGCGTCATGCTGGCCAGGCCAAATCCCTGAAACGCCATGGAAAGCACCGACTGAATCCGTAAAAACACCTGATGCACTGCCAGCGCTATAATGCCCATTCGCGCGGCAAAGAAGCTGAGAATCAGCTGCCCAAATGCCCAGACCAGTTGTTCCACTGTGGTAGGCAACCCGATTTTAAACAGGGTTTTAAACGTCTGGAAGTTGGGTGTCGTATATTCCTTAAACGAAAGAAATAAGGAAGCCTTCCGGCTGCGCAGGTAATAAATGGTGAGCCCAAAACCGATGGTGTGGGCAATTCCCACCGCCAGCGCAGCTCCCCGGGTTTCCATGCGGGGGAAACCCAGTTTACCAAAAATTAAAATGGGAAGCAGAACCAGATGAATAAAATTGGCCAGTAAATTAACCCGCATGGTCAGCAGGGTATCCCCGGCCATGCGTAAAATTCCCAGCGCAATGAAATTCAAAATGAAAATGGGAGCAAAGTACGATGCGGTTTGCATCCACACCGTGCCGTAGTGCCGGGCGATGGGCTCTTCTTCTTTAATGAGGTGCATAATGGCCGAGCCGCCAAAATACCACAACAGCCCGATGATGAGGGACATGATGGTGCCCATCATCAACGCCTGGCCCAGCACATGGTTGGCATTCCAGGTATCGTTGGCTCCCAGATAGCGCAGAATAATAATGGAGGCGCCCATCACGAAGGTGAGGACAATGGCAAAGGTAAGCAGCACAATTTGCAGGGAAATACCGACCCCGGCCAGTGCTGCCGCCGAAAGATGCCCGATGAAAATAGCCTCGATCAACCAGGTGATGGTTTGTGAAGAAAGATCGATGACCGCAGGCAAGGACGTTTTGAGAATGTCCTTCAGGGGCGATTTTGATTTCCGCTCTACCATTAACCTCCTGAGAAATAATTGAACCGGCTATTCTGGAAAGACCAGGGGGATGCAAAAATAAAACAGGGGAACTTGCTGCACCATCCAGCCGGTTCCCCTGTTCCAATTAACGATAATATTCGTAATAATCGGCACCCAGGTGGGTTATTTGCTCTTCACCCATCATAAAGCGGAGGGTGTTTTTCAATTTCATTAATTGAATAAACAGATCGTGCTCGGGGTACAATTCCGGCAAATGCATGGGACTTTTGTAGTAGAACGAGAGCCATTCCTGAATTCCGTGGAAATCGGCGCGAGCCGCCAGATCCATGAACAAAGCCAGATCCAGCACAATGGGAGCCGCCAGAATACTATCCCGGCAGAGAAAGTCGATTTTAATTTGCATGGGATAGCCCAGCCAGCCGAAAATATCGATGTTGTCCCAGCCTTCCTTATTATCCCCACGCGGTGGATAGTAATTGATGCGAACTTTATGATAGTATCCCTGATACAGGTCGGGGTACAACTCCGGTTGCAGAATCTGATCCAGCACGCTGAGCTTGCTCTCTTCTTTGGTTTTGAAGGATTCGGGATCGTCCAGCACCTCACCGTCCCGATTGCCCAGAATATTGGTGGAGAACCAGCCATGCAATCCCAGCAAGCGAGCTTTCAGTCCCGGCGCTAGGATGGTCTTCATCAGCGTCTGCCCGGTTTTGAAATCCTTTCCGGAAATGGGCACTTTGTTTTCCTTAGCCAGCTCGTACATGGCCGGGAAGTCGGTGGTCAGGTTGGGCGCTCCGTTGGCGTAGGGATAGCCCAGCTTCAGGAAAGCATAGGCATAAATCATGCTGGGAGCAATCCCGGGGTCGTTTTCTTTTAGCCCCTTTTCGAAAGCTTCCAGACTCTGGTGTACCGGGCCCGGACTGAGGAAAATTTCGGTACTACCCGTCCACACGCCCACAATGCGGTCTAAACCATGCTCTTCTTTGAATTTCTGGATGTCTTCCATCAGCATCTGGGCGTAATCCCATTTTGTTTTGGCGGATTTGATGTAGGTTCCATCCAGCTTCTTCACGTAATCTTTACTAAACACGCCGCGCATGGGCCGGATGGCTTCCAGTTCCGGTTTCACCTGATCCAGCAATTCTTTTTTCAACACCCCGGCTTTCAGGGCCGCCTGGTAAGCATTATCCTCGAAAATGTCCCATCCGCCAAATACCAGATCATCCAATCCGGCCAGAGGAACGAAATCCTTGATTAATGGCATGCGTTTTTCGGTGCGTTTGCCCAGGCGAATGGTCCCCATCTGGGTGAGGGAACCAATGGGTTTGGCCAGCCCCTGGCGAATAGCAATCACCCCGGCCATAAACGTGGTGGAAACCGCTCCCATTCCCGGCGTGAGAATACCCAGTTTACCCCGGGGCTCAGCGATGTCAATTTTCCGTGGTTGATTCGAACTCATACGACTCCTCCTTACACAATCGATGTTCAAGGCGCAACTTATTGGCCTGGTTCTGAATAATGCAGAATGATGCCGGCCAGAAGTTGAACCTGCTCCTGTCGGTTTTATTTACACACCGGATTCTTCTTCCAGCTCCTGGGACGATTTTTCCAGCTTCTCCAGCTGCCAGACGTGGTACATGCGCTGTAAGGCGGTAAAATTAGCCAGGATGGCAATCATCCACACCACCACCTCCAGCAAATAGGGATGAATTAGGGAACTGAATCCGATATACACAATGCGTTCGGGGCGCTGCATGATGCCCACTTTACATTCGTATCCCAGACCTTCGGCTCGAGCTCGCACATAGCTCACCATCATGGAACCGCCCAGCGCCAGAAAAACCATGATGCTGGTAAAGGGGTGATTCTTTTCCACAAAATAGATTGCCACGCCCAGAAACATAAACACTTCGGCGTAGCGGTCCAGACTGGAATCCAGCAATGCCCCGAATTTGGAAGATAGACCGCTTTTGCGCGCTACCTTTCCGTCGATGATATCGCAAATTCCACCCAGCAAAATAAATGCACCCCCCAGACGAATGTCGTGTTTGGCATAAAACACCGCGCCAATAAACGAAATAAACAATCCCAGTACCGTGAAATGATTGGGGTGCACGTTCAGACGTACAATCCCGTCAATGAACGGTTCAATAAGCTGAATAAACCAGTTCTTAATGGAATTGGGAAGTACCGAAAATTCTTTTTTAGTTGCCATTCTGGTTCACGTCTCCGTTTAACAACGGTTTAAAATTTTTTCCGGCAATGAGTAACACCATTTCGCCTTTTAATTTACGAGATTTTAAGTGAGCCAGCACCTCTTCTGCGAAACCCCGTAGAAATTCTTCGTGCATTTTGGTTAGCTCACGAGCGAGCACAATATAACGATTTCCTAATGTTTTTACAATGTCTTCTAATGTTTTTTCAATTCTCACTGCGGATTCGAACAGGATAATGGTGCCGGTTTCTTCGGCTAAATGCTGCAGGCGGGCTTGCCGCCCTTTCTTGCGGGGAAGGAATCCTTCGAACAGGAAGCGGTCGGTGGGCAGACCGGAAGCCACCAGCGCAGCCAGCACCGATGAGGCACCCGGCACCGGCACCACCCGAATTCCCCGTTGAATCGCCGCCATCACCAATTTATGGCCGGGATCTGAAATTAAAGGGGTGCCGGCCTCAGAAATTAAGGCAATCTGTTTCCCTTCTTCTAAATAAGCCAGAATCCGGGGAATCCGACGCTTTTCGTTGTAGGAATAATAGCTTAACAGGCGATTGGAAATGGATAAATGAGACAGCAGGCGGGCGGCAGTGCGGGTATCTTCGGCCAGTATCACATCCACCTCCTGCAACACCCGAATTGCCCTCTGGGTAATATCTTCTAAATTTCCGATGGGAGTACTGACCACAAACAAAACACCGGATTGTGTAAGCTGGGTCTTCGTAACACCACCTCGCTGTTTAAAAAGACCGTCTCCTGTTCCACTTGCGTGCTCAAACGCTTTCCATAAAAATCAAAATAATAAAATAGATGAGAAAAACGAATATGTCAAACAAAAATAAATCTTAATTTACTTGTAAACATGGATTTTAAATAATCCACATTTTTTCCTTCCGGGGATTCGAGGCCAGTGTTTGACCGTTCAATTTTAGTAACTATCTGTGGATATCTCGGTTCGCTTTGAATAAAAATAGCCATGGTGGCAATACACACGCACGATTGTGGGGTTTTAGGCTTCAACAGCCTGAAAAATAACCAGCTGTTCAACATACCCGCGGGTTAGCCCCACATATTTGAACTTTGTGTTCGCGTTTTATTGTTTTAACCCCACCCAGCTTCTCAGAGGCTCGCTCCCTGGTAATCTTTCAACGAACCAGATGCTTTTTAAACAACATCCGCTATCTAAAAAGACAATGAAACAGAGCACCATACGAGCAAGAATCCGTTTCACCCTCCAGTGGAAAATTGGCATGAAATTTCAGGCCATGCTTCACTTCGGGAAAGCGATGTTCTACATCCGGTGCGCTTGATCCGCTGCTTTGGGAATTTGCCCGTTTTTTATTTAACCGCTACTTTTAGCAAACATAGCTCGAGATGGTATCTCCCGGAAACTAATGCAATAGATGGTTCATCCAGGAAAAAGTTTAATGCAGGCTGTTAAATGGGATTCTGCTTTCGTCGTTTTTGGGGTAATAATCAAAATTCTCGCTATTGAGGAAATAAACCGCTTTCTAACACGGGTTTAGAATATCTATTCCCTCGTAAAGGCCGTATTGTTGGTTTATGTCCTGCGAAATTGTAAATAATCGAAGTGCTATCTTTTTTGTTCCATCTTTTGATAATCCTGAGTTATAACCGAATTTTTGAATTTAACTTTGCTCGGTTGGCACCGGAACACTTTTTATCGATAAAAAGCATCCTCCGAACTTTCTTACCAAGAATCCCGATGCAAGGAAGCTCACGACGCCAGGCAAGGCTCAGGTACACCGTAGTAAAGGGGGTTTTAATGAATAATTTCCCGAATCAGCGCTTCGGTGAGTTCGGTTGTAGTGGCCGTGCCTCCCATATCCGGGGTTAAATATTTACGTTCGGTAAGCAGCACAATAACGGCATGTTTAATGTGGTTTGCCACATGCTCGTCTCCCAGATAGCGCATCATTTGCTCGGCAGAGAGGATAACCGCCAGAGGATTGGCGATGTTCTTTCCGGCAATATCGGGAGCGCTACCGTGCACGGCTTCGAACACGGCCAGATTCTCGCCGTAATTGGCACCGGGAACCAGTCCCAGACCACCCACCAGTCCTGCACCCAGGTCGCTAATGATGTCCCCGTACAAATTGGTGAGCACCAGAACATCGAACTGCTCGGGATGCATCACCATTTGCATGGCGCAGTTGTCCACGATGATTTCTTTATACTCAATCTCCGGATATTCCCGGGCAATGTTCTGGCAGCTTTTCAAAAACAAACCGTCGCTTTTTTTCATGATGTTTGCTTTATGAACGGCCTGAACGGTATGACGCTGATGTTTCCGGGCATATTCAAAAGCAAACCGGGCAATCCGCTCCGAGGCAGCCTGAGTGATGATTTTGAGCGTTTGTGCCACACCCGGAGCAATATCCTGCTCCAGGCCGGCGTACACATCTTCCGTATTTTCCCGGACAATGACCATGTCCACATTGTGGTACCTGTCGCTAATCCCATATTTAGAATTGATGGGACGGACGTTGGCGTACAGATTGAGCTCTTTGCGCAGGGAAACGTTGATGCTGCGAAACCCTTTTCCAATAGGAGTGGTTACCGGCCCCTTCAGTGCCACCCGATTGCGTTCGATGGAATCCAGGACTTCCCGGGGCAGGGGCTCGCCGTATTTTTCCGCAGCAGCGGCACCGGCTTCCACCACTTCCCATTCAATATCTGCTCCGGCAGCCTCCAGCACACGCCGGGCTGCTTCGGTAACCTCGGGACCGATTCCATCCCCCGGAATGAGGGTAATTGTATATTTCATGCGTTATTCTCCTTTTTGTTTAGTTGTTTGGGGAAGGAATTTACTTTGCGGGAAGTGTTGCTGCAACGCGCAAAGAAATTTTATTTCACGGAAATAGTAAGAGGCATTGCGACTCCCTCGCCTCATAACTGAGAGGCTGCGGCTTGATCCAGGTACCAGAAGTAATTCCCACGGGTGGGATTTACTCGCGCGATGGGAAGGGTGTGGAAACCGCTTTCCCGGTGCAAAACCCGACGCACCACCGGGGCTTTCTCCTCACCCGTAATGACAACAAACACGTTTCGTGCCGCATTTAACACCGGCAGGGTAAAGGTCGGCCAGGGAGTTCCTTTTTCCGGTTCGTGCCCCACTGCAGTTATGGCGTGGTGAATTTCCATTGTTATTTGCCCGGGAAAGATTCCCATAATTCCTCCCCGCGGACGGACACTTCCCACCCAGATGTCGAAACCCGGCACCTCGTCCGGGGCTAACTGGAAGAATTCGCTCAGAATTCCGGCATGCAGGTTAGCGAGGGTAAAGGCATCGGCGGCAGGAGGGACAAAGTGGTAATTATGCCGGGGAAGGGGGAGCTGGTTCAGCTCTTTCGGTAAAAGGGGATTATTCTCGTGCGGAGTTTCCCCTTGCAGCGGCTGGTCAGATTGAAAAAGATGAATTCGGCTCCATGGGAAGGTGTTTGGGCCTGGTGGTCGGGAGAGAAGTTCAAAGAATTGTGAGGGAATTTCGGTGGGAGAGATTGCCCACGCCAGAACCTCCTGCCTTTGCAAAAGATGCTGAGCTGTCTCCTGCAAATCCTTCACCAGAGCAAAACAGAGTTGCTCCGGATTCTGGTAAATTTTTACCACTGGTAATCGACCCATGGTCCAGGAGCCTGTTACTTTGTAAAGGATGCAGCCTTGATCCCGGGCAGCATCCTGTTTTTACACCAGGCGGGCAATTTTCCGAATTCCGGTATCGGCTTTTTTCAGGAAGTGGAAAGCAATTACTTTACGCCCGGCTTGCTGCAGTGCCTGGCGGTCGCCCAGCATTTGCGCGGTTTTCAAAATTCCAAACGTAATCCCGGATTTTTCGCTGCCCGGTTCATCGGGAATGGGAGCGTCTTCTGGCATCGATGCGCTGAGTTGAATAAATAAACCCCGTCCGGCATCGCCTTTGTGCAGCTGGCCGGTGGAGTGCAAAAAGCGGGGACCGTATCCCACAGTTACCGCCAGACGATATTTTTTGTGCAGGGTGAGCCGTAAAGCTTCCAGAGCCCGATCGGTGCGGGCATCGGGCTTTAAATAAGCCTGAATGCTGATGTAACTGCGCCCGGAATCGGTTTCGGAATCAGTATGGGCTGGCGCCAGGAATTCCTTCAGTGCTTCGGCCAGAGTTTGCGGAGTGAAATCGGCGAACACCTGAATATGATCCTCTTCCAGAACCGGTTCGGGCAAAGGCAGTTTTCCGTCTCGTAAATAGGCCATTACCATCTCTCTGGCGCGCACCTTTGCGGATTCCACATTGGGCTGGTCGAAGGGGTTGATGTGCAGGCGCCACCCGGCAATGGCGGTTGCCATCTCCCAGCGGAAAATTTCACCGCCCAGATCGTAGGCATCTTCCAGAGTAATTTGAAGCACCGGATGTCCTGCTCGAACCAGCGTTTTCAGTGCCTTCTGCTGGTGCGCATCGCTCTTGAAACCCAGGAATACAAACAGGCGATCGCTGGCGTAATATTGCGGTGCTAAGGGCTTTTCTTCCAGCACAGGCAAAATTCCTTTTCCCTCCTTACCGGTACTTTCGGCAATGAGTTGTTCCAGCCACACCCCAAAATGCCGGATTTCCGGGGAGAGGAACAGGGTAAGTTTATCCTTCCCCTGCCGCGCCATTTCTCCCATCACCGCTCCCAGGTAGGCACAGGAGTTGTCTCCTTCCCCGGGCCGCTGGCAGCCCTCGCAATTGCACTGCATAATCTCTGCCCGCTTAAGCAATTGCCGCAAATCCATGCCAATGCAGGCAGCAGGAACCAACCCGAAAAAGGAGAGCGCGGAATAGCGTCCCCCGATATTGGGGTCGTTGAGAAAGACTCGCCGGAAATTCAGTGCCCGGGCGGTGGCTTCCAGCGGACTGCCGGGATCGGTGATGGCGGCAAAATGCTTCCCGGCTTTCAAAACACCCAATTCCTTAACCAGGTAGGTGTAAAAATATTTCATGAAAGAGATGGTCTCCACAGTGGTACCGGATTTGGTGGAGACCAGGTACAAGGTACTGGCAGGATCGAACCGGCGGGCGTATTCCAGCACGGCGCCCGGGTCGGTACTATCCAGCACCGATAGCTCCAGATAACCGGGAGCACCCCCGAACACCTGGCGAAATACCTCCGGTGCCAGGCTGGAACCGCCCATTCCCAGCAGCAATACTTGGGAAAATCCTTCTCGCCGCAGCTCTTCCACAAAATCTGTAATCTCGCGAATTGCCCCTTTCATTTTTTCGGAAATGTGCAACCAGCCCAGGCGGTTGGAGATTTCGGTGGGATCGGGCTTCCACACGGTATGGTCGTGCTCCCAGATGCGGCGGATGACCCGCTGATTTTGCATCTCCCGCAGCGTTTCCCGGATTAATTGCTGGTACTCCCCCAGATGCGAGACCACGGTGAATTTACCCGTGAGCAGTTTTTCGCTCTTCTCCTCGATTTTTTCCAGAATGCTCTCGTAGGAACGGACAAACGCCTCCACCCCGGCCTTTTGCAGTTCCGCGGTAATGTGTTCCAGAGAAATTCCCAGTTCTTCCAGCTCCCGGAGCTGATCCTCCGCCTCTTCCATTCCCCGGGTAAGGGTTGGTTTAACCACTCCCTGGCGCTGGAAAGCCTTCCAGGTGTTGGGAGGAACAGTGGTAACGGTATCCGGAGCAATTAATTCCTGGACGTAAAGAATGGGAGAATAGTGGGGATTTTTGGTGCTGGTGCTGGCCCAGAGCACTCGTTGTTTGCGGGCACCGCGGGCTTTTAACGCCTGCCAGCGTGGGGTATTAAAAATTTTCAGGAATTCCTGATAGATGCGGCGTGCGTTTGCCACGGCGATTTTACCCTGCAAGGTGGTGTTGCCTACCTTCTCCAGTTCCCGATCCACCACCGTATCCACGCGGCTCACAAATACCGAAGCCACCGAGGCAATTTCCTGCAGGGTAAGTCCCCAGCGAATGGTGGGCCCCTGCTCGGCCAGTCTTTCCAGTCCCGTTAAAAACGCTTCTACCACTTCCCGGTAATTCTCCAGGCCAAATATCAGCGTCACATTCACGTTAATCCCGCTGGCCAGCAATTCGCTAATGGCCGGAAGCCCTTCGGCGGTTGCCGGAACTTTAATCATCACATTGGGGCGTTTCAGGGTGGTGAAGATGCGCTGGGCTTCTTCGATGGTGCGCTGAGTGTCGTAGGCATATCGCGGATTTACCTCGATGCTCACGAATCCATCCCGGCCTTCAGTGGCATCGTACACCTCCCGCATTAAATCGGCTGCCATCCCAATATCCTGAAAGGTCAATGCTTCAAAAATTTTCTCTGTGGAACGATGTTCTTTCAGCAGACGCCGTAAATCGGCATCATAATCGGAACTTCCGGCAATGGCTTTCTCGAAGATGGTGGGATTGGAAGTAATGCCGCGCAAACCTTCTTCAATTAAAAATTTTAAATCGCCGGAAGTAATAAACGCCCGGCGAATGTAATCGTACCAGACGGATTGTCCCAATGCAGCCAGTTGTTGCATTTTACTCATATCCACGCTCCTTTACTATGGCGGTTTTTTGTCCTGTTCCCAATGGTAAGAATATAGTTTCTGTTTATCATGTATTCAATATGAATGTAAACGGGCCGCCCTGAAATGGAGGCGAGAATGTTCTTGGGATGGGAGTGGGAGGTGAATGCCCGCTGGACGTGGAAGCAGATTTGGGACTCATGAAAAATAATAAATTCTGTTTGATTTTCTGTTTTAAATTTTTATTGTTTTTTAATGAACGAGAAAAACAGGATGAATAGGAGTGGCCATGATCTGGGGAATTACCTGCTTTTTTGAGAATCGGCAAGATTTTGCCATGATTGCGGAAATTGCACCGAAATATCCGGTGCGCTATATAGAGATTCGCGGTGAACAACCTTTTTTTGCTCCGGAAGTACTCCAGGAGCAGGACATTCATTTTTTCCGGAGCGTCATTTCCCGGGCACGGGTGCGGGTTACCCTTCACGCCACGTTTTACGACATCAATCTTGCCACCATTAATGATGATCTGCGAGAAGCGATGTTGCGGAACTATCGGCGTTATCTGGCGCTGGGACAGGCGGTGGGTGCCGAAAATATGGTGGTGCATGGAGGAATGTTGCACAAGGATGCGGCACCCATTGCCTCTCTGCGGG